>NZ_JBFTEG010000012.1:0-140122 GCF_041027545.1 Pseudomonas zhanjiangensis
GCGGCGACGCCGCTCCTGGCCGAGCACTTCGAAGGTTTTGTCTTTGCTGGTAGTCATAAACACAGTCGTTTGCCTATCCCTTATGGTAAGGGGGAAACGGTGTCCTGTGTTTCAAGGGGCTCGTTCACGCATCAAGTGTTTCGGTCAGACGCGGGACAAAGTGGACATGCTCAACCTCGTTAACGAGCAGACAGTAGACGAAAAAGTCTACGACCGTCTTTCTGAACGAATGAAGGATCGCTTTGATCTGTTTGGATCCCTGCCGGACACCATCAAAGACGAATGGATAGACGACATTGAGCATCTGGGAGAATTGATGGATCAGTACATCAATGCCCAGAAGCAGGAAACCGGCTTCGATCTGCGCTACAACGCCACCATGCGCCCAACTGACAACGACTGGCGCAACTGCGCACAGGTTTTGTCGCGTCGAAACTTTGAGACGCTGATGAGGAAGGGTTGGTAGCTCTGGTTGCCAGAGCTCCTGGCAATTACGCCTAGATCACAGAGCTGCTCAACCGTTTCGTACCGGCGTGAGTATGGGTGTAGGAGAGCACACGACAACTTGTCTTGCGCCCCGTGTAAGGGCGACATATAGATTTTGCGCTGTCATCAACTCAGGATGCAGGATGACCGATACGTCTGCCTCAAGCCCCTTGAGCAGTAATGTACTCCCGACCGAGCGGCGTGCAATTGGTCGAGCGAGATGTCGATTCCGCTCGCGAGCTTGAATGGCCGCGGTCAGAAAGTCGGGAGCCCCTCCTGCCACTGCTTGCATGGCAGAGCGACAGCAGTGCAAGACTTCTGGTCGGAACACACGTGAGCCCGGCTGGTCAGCGAGGACATTAAGCACACGATGCGCTCGCTCTAGCGTTGGCTCCGCGACAAATGCAACGGCCTCGGTCTCAGCGGGGGTCGGGGGCGTCCGCGCCCTTCCTCCACGTAGAGACTCGACACGCGTCCGTAGGTTTGCGGCCCGCACCCCGGTCATCACGCTTGAAGCAAATTCAGCGAGTTGCGCCAGAGGATTGATGCCCTGCAGATCGAACTGCCTTGCAAAGTTGACTAAATCTCTTAGGTCAACGGCTTCGACAGCCATGGCTCCTGGGGTCTGGCTCGTTAGCTGATGCCGGCCTTGCACGTTCATGGCGTCCCCGATGATGAGGACGGTGCCCTGAGCGTTGGGGGCCAGAGTTCTCGCGGCCACTAGGCGCTGCTGGGCTTCGGTTCCAGCGTTCAACTGAACCAAACGCACTTCTGCCGGAGCCGTGCGCATATCCACAGGCTGGCCTGCCTGGAGTTGCTGCCGGATAACGAGCAACCACTGCCCAAGATTTTCAGCCCCGGCCAGTCGCCAGCGCCATGGCGTCCCCAGTTCACCCGCCGCGGGAAATTGGGGCTGAACTTCATTCGCCCAATGCACCAATCGATTACCACGGAAACCGAAGATGGCTTGCATTGGGTCGCCGAGCACGCAGGTTGGAAGTACCTGGGCCAAAGCTGACACGATGGCATGCTGGACGACATTACAGTCTTGGTACTCGTCGACAAGCAACCGCGCGTAACTGGCACGGAGAGGCTGGGCGAGGTGTCCAGCGTGCAGTAACTGCCTGGCGGCTTCTCGAATTGCAGGGTAGTCCGCGTTGGGCTGGTGGAGCTCCAAGATTTGCGTGTTGTGGCCGCTTCGCACCGGAAACTTGGCGATGAGGCGCATTGAGAATCCGTCGATGGTGGAGACCCGGTACGCGGAACTAGGGACGCCTGCCCGTCTCAGGCGCGCGCACAAAGCCGCAACGCCGGCGTTCGTGTGCGTTAGGACGAGGATGGGCTTGCTCTGCGTATGTGCGATGAGCGTATCAGCAATCAGCTGCGTCTTCCCACAACCTGCGGGGGCTGTTATTGAGCCACGCTCGATGGCGAAGATGTCGATTTCAAGGGGCACTTGTAAATGTCCAGAGCTGGTTCGTGACTGCCATGAAACCTGCATCGGCGTTCTGCAGAGACGGGCCAACGATGTCCCTCGCGACCTCCTGGTAGGTTGTCAACGACTTGAACCACCCGCTGTTGCGAATACGGGATGCTATGCCCAGTAGCTCTCGTTTCGCGGGTGAGTAGCCATCCACGAGTCGTTCAGCCCGGATATCGTTCAGCGTCACGCGCCCTTGGGATCTAGTCTGAATATGCTCGTTCATCAGTTCGGCACCCACTATCGCTTCGGCTTTCGCCAGAAGGGCATCAAGTGCTTGGTCACTGAGATGGCGGAAGATCTCATCCTCCAAAGTAAGGCCCTGACGCCAAGTAAGAATTTGCCCACCTGCGGCCAAGAATGCTTCCGCGAGTCCCGCGGTCGACGGCTTGTCGGCGTCCACAAAAACCAGCACGCGATAGCCTAGGTTCCGAAGTGCGGCTCCGCGGATAAGGCTGTTATCAGGAGTTCCCCCGCCAGCGTTCACGTAAGCACCTCCATGTGCCAGAAACGATGTGGCCCCAAGGCTCACCCACCATTGGTCGAGGCCACGCGCGAAACCTACCTCACTCGCGCCCTCGCAGACGATGATGGATTTGGCGAGAAACGCCTCCGGGTCGGTCCGCAGGGTACTCTGTACTTCGTTAGCTTGCCCTGCCGTCATAACGCTGTGGCGTTCAGGCCCTGATCGAACAACGAACAGCTGGCTACCGGACAGCTCGCGAAGCGCGACCGGCGAATGCGTCGTCATGAAGACCTGCAGCGGAGCTGCTGCGTCCTTCGCGCCGAGAGAATCTAGGAACCGCATTAGCCGATGAGGTTCGAGTCCATATTCCACCTCATCGACTAGAGCAATGGGAGCAGCACTGGCCGCAGCCCTCTGAAGCCCAGCCACTAGCAGGCGTGACGAACCTGTTCCAAGGGAACGGAGCGGAATGCCTGTCTCGCTGTGCAACGCGATGGCCCCCTCGCCAATCGACACAGAGTGCGCGTCAAGGAGCGCCTGCGGCATCGCCCCGACCGAAACGCCGAGATTTTGAGCTGTCTGCTGCACTACCCCAAGTGTCTGGGTTAGATGTGCGGCCGCTTGATTGCCAAAGTTCGCTCTTGCCTGCCTGGCGGCGCGCGCAAGTTCGGCACCAAGCTCCGCTCGCTCATCAGTAAGTCGATTGAGCACCGAACCACGACTCCATGACAGGTTCGAACTCGCGAAGCTACCTATGCGGGCGGGAGCTAGTGCCGATCGCTCCTTCCAAGGAAGACTACGTTCGAGTTGCTGCAGCTCCGCGCGCTCAGAGAAAAGCGTCCAGGAAGGCTCCAAATCGGCACCAACCTGCAAAAGCAATGTGATTACTGTCTCAAGACCTACGCGCGGTTCATCTTCGACCTCCCCCGTTTCGAGATTGAATCCACGCAAGAAGTCGCCATAGAAGTCGATATCCATCAGCGATGCTGGCAGATCACCAAGCGTCACACTGATAGTGATGGGCACTTCGACGTTCAGAGCAAAGAAGTCCATATCGCCGAATGAGCTGCTTCGGCGAGCGCCAAGACAGAGGTCTATCGCGTCGAGGATGGTGGATTTGCCACTGTCGCCTGGGCCTATAAGGCAGTTAATACCGGGGGATGGCACCCAATCCAGCGCTTGGATAGACCGGAAATTGCTGATTTTCAGTCGACGAATGCGTGCCACGGAGACTCCTCAAAAGTTAACGGCGGTCAGTGTTCGAGGGACGGAGCCAAGAGTCGCTAGTATGCCGGCATTAACCAAGGTGCAGGGCCTTCAATAAAGTAGTGACTTTTATGGGTGCTACTGTCATGTACCCTGCCTCCCAGCTGATTTTCAGTCACTCCAGCTCAGAGCTGCCGGTTACGCTAAACCGCCCCATTCAATCGCATGCAATACCCTGAGCACCTGGCGAGCGCCGATCTCAGTATCGCAAAGGAATATCGGCGTTTTCCCACCCAAGGCATCGTTAACTGTGGTCATCCATGAGATGGCAACGGCTTTATCTTCGAAAATTTCTTCGGCTATGACTGTTACTTGGGAAAGACGGTCTTGCTTCGTCGCGCCAATGGGATTAATCGAGTCGACAGATATCGGGTTTTCGGGCTTTTTGATCAGTCCTTTGAGTGCTGTGACGCTTTGATCTTCGGCCGGCTTATCCACAGATGCTATCTCCTTGGGCAGAAGGAAAAACTCACCACGAATAACACAACCCTCGCATACACGACCTACGGCACATAACCACTGTCTTTCAGCGAATGCCATGGCCGGCCAAGCAATTCTAAGCACGCTGCCTGCGCGCCACCGAAGCAGAAATTCAAACTTCGAGTGAATGCTTTTGGTGATGCGTATCGCACCGACTCACCTTTCTCATTCCAGATATCGCCATTGACCGCCCGCAACAAAGCATGGCCCGCAACCAGGTCATGGGGTGAAACGCTGTAGAGCGATACGGCAGCAACACCATCGCCTGCGGCAACACGCCCAAGACGGTAAGCAATGCTAAGCATCGGGTGGAAAATAGCCGGGTGGCAAAGCAGAGCATTCTGCTTGGCTTTTTGGGTGCCCCCATAGCTGACCATTACCGCTGTCCCCGGTGCCAAGATCGAAGATTGCAGGTCATTATTCACGGGACGACCATTACGCAGTAAAGCCGGTGCACCCTCAGCCCATGCTATGCAGTCAGGACCACTAGGCGTGACGGGGGCGTAAACCACGCCCAGCACTGGCGTTGCGTTATGCAGCAATCCGATAGAAATGGCAGAGCCCGGCCGACGATTGAGGAAGTCGCCTGCTCCATCATTGGGGTCAACAACCCAACTAAATGGGTGGCCTGAAAGCTCGCAGCCCGTTTCTTCTCCGACAAAATCGCAATTAAGGATGTGCTTCAGTCGCTGTCGCAGAAGTACCTCGATTTCAACATCAACGTCTGCCTTAAAGCCACTGCCTCTTGGGCCGTCTGGTCTATTAAGCTCTGACTCAATAAGTCGGCCTGCTTCGTAAGCAAGCTGCATGACGGGTTCAAGAAGATCGCTCAGCCGCAGTCCTGTCATCAGCTCTTTTCCCAGTAGTTACCCTTGCTGACCAAGCCAAAATCCTCAGAGGAAAATGGCTGCTCATCATCGAACATGCCATTGACCATACACTCCCAACGCAATCCACTCAGCACCCTGAAAAAGCAGGGCTCGCAGAGATGCACCCGATAGTGCTTTCCGTCATGCTGTGATCCATATCCCCATTGGGCTTCAAGCTTGCCGTATTGAAGGCCGTAGCCAGGAATACGCGTTCCAGAGCGGCACACGTCGCAGATCACGTCCTCAACGACATCGACCAATGCCTGCGACCTAATCTCCATACGCACCTCACGATTACGTTCCACGCGGCACCGGCCGGTTATGGACTCATGCACACCGGCATCATTCGAGCAGCCTCGACTGGCTGAGCATCAGAAACAAGCCAGTAGCTCCTGCCGGTAATGCTGGGAAAAGCTGACCTGGTAAGCGGGCTCAGTTGCAAAGCCACCCAGCGAAATGATGTTCGTAGCCTGCGACCCAATACCAGGTTCTGCGCCACCTAACCCAGCACCGTCGATACCCTCGACATGGCCCGAAGCACCCATCGGCTCAGGCCTTGAGTCTGGATTAAATCCAGTTATCTGCACATCTCTCAAAACCGCTAGGTCATCCGGCAAGTCATCTGAAATTCGCTCCGCAAAGCCCTGAAGCGTCGGCTCTGCCAGCATGAATAGCCATGCCTGGTCATCCGATTCACCTGTGCGTCGCAGTACCCGCCCCAGCACTTGCCGGTAATGCAGTTCGGTGCGGATACGGCTGAGATAGCAGCACACTTGCAGGCGTGGAATGTCGGTGCCTTCGCTGATCATTCCTACGGCGACAATCCAGCGGCAGGTGTTGCTGCGGAATGCATTGATCACTTGCTGCGCATCCGGGGTTTTGTTGGTCACGATACGGCACTCTTCACCCATTGCTTCCAGAGCCTGGGCTATTTGCTGAGCGTGTTCGATGTCGGTAGCCACCACCAAGCCGGCGGCATCAGGCTTGATCTGGCGTAGCTCGTTGAGCTTGCTGTAGCCAAGGTCGAGGATTGGATTGATCACCTCGTCATGGCGCAGCAGTTCCTCATAGGTGACAGGTGACTCCCCCAAAAGCTTGGCGATGCTGGGAAACAGCCTGACGGAGCTATCCGCGCCAAGTTCTTCAGTGAGTTTCACCTTCTGATTATCGAGCAACACAATGCGAGGGGATCGGCACACGCCGTCGGCAATGGCGTCTTTCAAGCCATAGCGGTAATCGCAGATCAAATGCCCTTCGGGCGACGAATAGCGAGCCAAGGCAATTGCCTTGTCGTCCGAACGCCAGGGCGTGCCAGACAGGGCCAACGTGAAGACAGCGCGATCCTGTATCCGGTGCAGTATCTGCTGCCCCCAGGCATTGCTGAGGAGCGGATCGTGGCCGGCGCAATGGTGGATTTCATCGAAGACCACAAGCACCCGATAGTCATCAAGAAGCTGCCAGAATCCCTCATCACGGTATTCCATGGCCTGATAGGTATAGGCCGCCCCCACGGCACCCATCTGGCCATCGAAACGTCTGCCTAGCACTTCCGAAAAAGTCGAACGAAAACCCTCCACGACCTGGCAGGACGGCGCAAAGCACAGCACCAGGTCAATTCTGTCCTGCTGAAGCAGTCGGCTGGTCAGCTCCGCGGCCATGCGCGTCTTCCCGGCTCCCGGCGTTGCCTGGCAGAAGAAGTGCTGCGTGACGGTAAAGTGCTCCAACGCCTTGGTGATGCAGCTGTTCTGCCAGCTGCGTAGCGATCTGCTCATCGTGGCGCAGCGAGCGTTTTGAGGGTCTTTTCTATGGCGCGTAAATGGCCCAGAAGGCGAGAACTGCGATCCCTGGCCTCCAGGTAATCTCCTTCAACCTTGTCGCGCAAATGCGGCATCTCGTCCAGAAGCAGCTTGAATCGCTCTGCCTCGCCCATTGAAGTGAGAAAGTCCAAGCGGATTTCCTTGTGGAGCGCCTCCAACTGCAAATCCGTATTGGCTGACGACTTAAGCGGCAAAGCCTCCACGTCGCGTACCGCCGGGTCTGGTTCGGGCACTCCGGCAGCCATAAGGCTATTCTCAAAACCGTTGTCGATCAGTTCCAGTTGCAGGTGTGCCGGAAACGGCTGCAGGTGGTAGACCTGTCCTCGGACACGACGGTCCTCGTCCAGTGCAACCCAGCCCGCGCGCACTATTCGACGGATCTGCTCATACACATAGCGTCGCACATCGGCGATACGGAAATGTGTGCCATTCAGGCGAGCAGCATAGGCATCGCGCAGTTCACGGGTCGTAAAGGTTGTACGCCCTGGCTCCTGAAGCAGCTCATACAGACGCCTGTCGAAGATAAACGAGGCCGATTTCATTGAGGCACCAGAAGAGTTAGCGCGAAAGAAATGCGGATTATAATCCGTGGCCTGTGCGTCCGCAAACGCACGATAGTGCCGCCTCAAGTTAAATTGAGACGGTCATGGATAAGTTGGCGAAAGCGTTAGGGGAACGCATCCGAGTGCAGAGGAAGGCCTGCCGGATTTCCCAGGATGCACTGGCGCTGGCGTGCAATATCGACCGCAGCTACGTAGGGCGGATCGAACGTGGCGAGGTCAACATCACCGTCGAGAAGCTGTATCGCATCGCAAGCGTGCTTGCATGCGATCCATGCGGCCTACTGCCTCAGGTGTCAGAGCTTTAGCCCACCTGATCGACCCTGGCGCTCAAGAAGGCTTGAAATTGCATTAATGCTGCCTGCCCTAACATCATTATCCAGACTACTAGCTAGAACATTCCCCGACGCTTGTGATGCTGTCGGGGAGGCGTAAATCTATCAATGATGCAGCCGAACCCTGCGCGACTTGTTCTGACGCTCAGCGAGTTCCAGTTCTCTCACGCGCGCCCATAGCTGGAGATTCTGCGTAAGGACTTTGTCACGCTGCGAACAGACCATTGCGAGCTCTTTTTCTAAAAGCACAAGTTTATCTTCCAAGCGTTTTATGATTTTACCATTATACGAACCGGAGCCCTTGTTAGCCTCAGCACGGCAAGCCTCGATCTTTGCGAGTATGGGTAAATGTGTTTTACGAGACTTTTTCAGGTAACCACGGTCAAATCCAGCCTCAAGACTGACAATGCTGGCAGTGAGTTTCGACAGGTCTAAACCCACATGCTCGGGCACAACCGGCTTCCCATCTAGGATGCGCTTCAAGGCTTCCTCGCAAGCGTTCAGCCCCTTACTTGCACCGTCACTAGACTTCATCATCAAACGTCCATTGAGTCGATCAAGCGGGCTTTGAAAGCGACCAGGCGCTCAATTTCACTTTTCACAACCTGATACTCGCCCGAATCTTCTGCGTAACTGTCCAACTCATTAGACGCGCCCTCAATCGCCGCTTTTAGTTTCTCGGGCTTGATGATTGCGCCCTCGCAGGACAAGCATTCGGTGTAATCACCGAGTAAAAATGAGTCGCAGCGGCCCGCCTTGGTACAGCCGCCGAGCAGCGTTGGACGGTAGCTGATTGCACCGCTTTTCACCCGTCTCTCAGTATCCGCCCGCACATCTTCGATTTGAATTTCGCCCGCCTTGACCCGCTCTTTTTGTTTCTCCATGTACGACCCGGTGCCACCGAACAGCGGTTCTTCACTTAATAGAAGATCGGCAATCAACTGATTCGCCACTGACATGGGAATGGCCATCTGATACTCGAAAGCGAAGTGATTGCTGGGCAGCACAAAGTCTTTCTTATTTTCGTCGTAGTAGCCAAAAACGGTGCGAAGATTCTCGTAATGATTTGCATAATAGCGGGACATTTCAATCGTCATATGTTTGTACTGCGTGCGCAGCGCCGGCAACGAGACAAACCCACTACTGCTGCCATAAAAGGCCAGCGAGCGTCGGAGTTGGTGACTGGTCAGCGACCATGGCTGGCCAACTGCAAAATCAGGATCATTATAGAAATCCCGCAACGGGTCGCTCTGCGCCAGCTCCTGTAAGTCTGCCCCCTGGATTGGCAGCGCCCGTAAAGCACTCCCGCTCAAACTCTTATTACCAAAATTTGCCAGATCAACCTCGGCACTGCTCCTCGTAAAACTCACGATGGCCGGACTAGGAAAGAGCGGACAGCGATCATCCAGATCGATTTGGTAGAGCCGGGCTAGTCCACGACAAATCGCCTGAGCCACTTCCACAGCCTTGACGACTTCGCCCGGCGCAAACCATGCGCCTTCTTTCTTATAGCCGGTGAACTTGGTGGTGGTCGAGAGGATATTTACAGCCTGGGGCTTATCACGCTCAACTCCTTGATCATCGATAACTACCTGCCTGACAACTTGATCGGACAAGCAGTTATACGACATTCGCAACACTTCTTGATCGCGCATGCCGGTATAAAGGTGAATGACCGTCCTTGCCACATATTGCATATTTAGCAAGACACGTTTCAGATTTATCTTGTGAGAACATGCAAACTCACCGGAAAACACCGAAGCCAAGCCGTGATCCTTGAGCGCTTGCGCCATGTTGGGCCGCCAATGCGCCTTGCCGCCAAGCCCGCGAGTTCTCTGATTCGAATAAGCAACGCCATAATGCTCATCGGCAAAGCACGCGATAAAGTTATCAAACCGTCCGACACCTTTATGTATCTGATCGAGTAGATCGCCGGTGAGATTGATGATGCTCAGATAGATTCGTGTTGGAATAACGGGATGCTGATTGCTATCCCGCTTCTTCAGGTCAAAATTCTTTGGATTAACTACGGCATATCCCAATCGTTCTTCGCCTACCCTGACCAGGCCTTGCAATATCGCTGAAAGCGCCTTTTGATCAAACGTTTTTTCACGAATAAAGGCTGCCAGATACACCGGAACGGTAAAGAGTTGCTGCAAGGATAGCGTACCGACCAGCGGCTTTTGCTTCTGCTCAAGGCAAAATTTCATGGCCATGCGCAGCACCAACCAATACCGACCGAGCGTGGATACGCTCAGCTTGCCGAGTCGTCCGCCGCGGGCAAAGTAAATCAGACAGTAGAGCACATACTTGACTTCTTCGATCAGCGCCTGCTGCTCTGGGCCGTCCTCGTCGAACACTGTGTCAAACTTAACCTTGTTGATTTTTGTAGCACTCAGCCGATACGGGTTAAAGTCCCATACTGCTTCACCGTACACCGCCATGGCATTACCAGGCTCATCACGACAGAGCACAAAATCGGGCGTGGGCTTGCCATACCTTTGCGGCGCATTATCCGGCTCACAAGTTGCCGGGAACTGACCGCTCGAAAACAGACGGCCGATCGACTGGACAACCGCATTCAAAATACCACCCCCATTTTTTCATAACGGTTCAAGCGGGCTTCCCAAAATGCAGTCAGTTCACCGTACTCGAACACCTTCGCCCTGACAGCTTCGACCGTTTTTTTCACCGCATCGGAACGCTCAGCAAGGGCTTCAAGGATGAACCCGATTCGGATCGACAATTCTTTGTAGAGAGTTTCAGCATGCGCCGCATCGGGTGCTGCTTTACGCACAGCATTGATCACATACTGAAAACTCAGCAACTTGTGCAGGTCTTCTTCATCGCTGTGGCAGATATAGTGCTCGCAGTACAAGCAGCCGTACTGAGTGCGGCAGTTCGGCTCGATTGCAACGGCCCCCACATCGCGTACAAGGATCGGCTGATTGAACCCGTCACAATGCCCCGCCCCGGTTGCGGTCCAGGCGCCAGTGGCGCCCTCGCTGCGCTCGCGCACGACTTGAGCGGCATGGCGAACGACCTGCCAGAACTGACCGAACTCGGCCTCCAACTGCTCAGGCGTCGCCTGGGCATAGGTCGATTGATTCACCGCCTCGGTGTGACCCAGCGATGCCGCAACGGCGGACGGCGGCACGCCGGCGCGGTGGCTCCCACTGCTCTTGAACTTGCGCATTTGGCGTGGCGACAGTCTCCGCACCTTTGGGTCGAGAAAGGCGCCACTAATCGAGTCATGGAACTTGCAGATGGCATCCGTTACATCTAGGTCGGCCAAGCGACTTTTTGCACCTTTCCGCTTAGCAGACTCAGGCATCGAAAAGAGCAGCCGCTCATGCGATGCGCCGTTTAGAATCCAGTCGCGAAGTTTGAGGTACTCCTTCAAAAGAGGTAGCCCCCCGATACGCCCGACGTTATAACTATTCGACTTCGCGCCCGCCCGAAATTTTACAGCCGACAACTCTTTCTTGATCGGAGACTTCTCGACTTCGAGCGCATCTGCGTAGCTAAACTGTGCAAACTCGGTCGGCGTGGCCCCTGTCATCATCAAGAAAAGACACGCATAGGCTTTTGCAGCCAGGCCCGCCACATAATAGCGATGCCAATGCCGCGCATCGTCGCTAGCTGCCTGCAAACTATCCCGCGCAATTTTCAGATTTCGCGCCGCCTCTGATTTACGCGGCTTTCTCCGCCCCAATCTGTCACAAGCCGCTTGGTACTCTTCGACCGTGGCAATACGTCGCTCGGCCGCACGATAGGGAGGCGGAGACTCTTTGAATGGGCCAACCGCACCCCAATGCGATGGAAATACAACAACCTCATAATCCCTGATCGTGACGCCCCATGGATAGGGCTTATTATTCAGGATAAAATCGCTGCCTTGCTGAGCAATTGCCAAACAAACGTCGCGATACAGCTCGACATGAGTAGAGCTGACTGCCGCCGATTCTTCTCCAGCCCTGATACTGACCGCCCCGGCGAGGATATGGTGACTGCTTTCTGGATAGAGCAGTTCAATAAGGCCGGCGGCCTGACGCTGAGCATTGACAGCAGTGAGGGGCTTCCACTTCTGATGGGCTACTTGGTGATTCAGGTACGCGGTATAGTCTCGATACGCTCGCTGGGCATCAAGTTCACTGGCAAACACTTCCCTGTAGCCACCGAGGCTTAGCCAGTCGATAAACTGTTCAAGAAATCTGAACCGCGTAAGGACAGTCTGGTCACGCTGACCGACCAAGGACTCCAGAAATCTTACAATCAATTCGCGGCGACTTTCGACAAAGGAGTCCAGCACCACTGGCGTGCCGCGATTATCACGCACACTTTCATTTTTACCTCGAATAAAATAGGCCCAACTTCCAATATCCAGCGGTTTCTTCCTCAGCTTCGCAGACAGTCGCAGACGCAAACGCTCAGACTCGGGAAACTGCCGCATGACTTCATCCAGCGAAATGACGTATGTATTGGCGCGATGTTCGAGTTGCTGCCGACTATTCATCTTGCGCCTCTACCTTCAATACGCTGTAGCCGCCATTACCAAATAGCTTGCTTTCCCAGACTTCTTGAGCGATGACCTTTTCGTGGGTCATTCTGAACAACTTGAGATAGTTTTCCGTGGTTTCTCTCGACTCGTGGCGCAATCGCCTTTGGATAAAGTCAATTACCTCTCCCGGCTGCATCAGTCCTTTTTCCACCAGCACCTGCAAGCGTTGGTAAAGCTGATAGGCAAAGGTCGCTCGCAACCAGTGATAGGAAAAGTCTTTTGGAAATTTACTAGCGGCTTTCTTAATCAGCTTGCGCTTGATCGTTTCCGTGACCTGCCCAATTTGCGGTGACTTCACAATCGGATAGCGCGGGTCATTTTCGGCCATGTAATAGCAGTTGCCCTGGTCGGAGAGAAACAAATACACATCGTCCTCATCCATCGACAAGCCTGGATGCTTGGCTTCCATCAGCGCCCGAAACTTGTCTCGCCGTTTCTTCATCATCGAGCTTCGGGCGAGCGTTACCAGTTCTTCGGCAAGCTGCTTGGGAACATATAGCTCTTGCGGCTTGTCGAACTTAGTGTCAATGCCGGTGCGCGGGCCGGCATGAAGTTTATACGCGCCCTCGGGCAGCAACTTATCCTCTGTAAAGCATTTCAGGTGCTTCAGGCGCATGGTTAGAACGGTCTGCTTGCGGGCCCCCGTCATCAGCGAAGTCAGCAGAATCAGCCGCTCAACAGCAGACCATTCCTTTTCGTTCCTGATGGTATCCAGAAACACGCCCAACTCACGATTGGACAGCGGGCGAAGATCCTCGCCATTGTCCCGCACGAATCCCAACGGCACAGAACTACTCGGCGGCGTACGCCGTGTTTGGCTGCGCTTCTCTGCATTTACTACTCGCGCGCCTTTAGAACCCCGCACAATGAGTCGTACTTGCTTGACCGTATCGACACGCTTCATGTCGAGGTCATACCAGTTCTCGGAAACGTACAGATAAAAGTAGTAGACCACCGAGGTGTATTGATTGATTACCTGATTGCTGCGCACGCCTTCGTTAATCAGGTGATAGAAGTATTTGTAGGTCGGGCGAAGTGAGGGACGGGCACCGGAGAAGTCGAGCCAATCAAGGTCGTTGTCCTCGCAGAACAGCAGGTAATCGAGCAGCCTGCTGGCACGACGCCGAACATCATCAGCGCGCCGATTGATTGGAGCCTTGTCACGCATGAGGCTCAGCAAATAATCGTTCGCCTCATGCCAGGGATCGCCGTTGGCATGGAACAACACCGGGAAGTTGAATAAGTCCCGGTCACTCCCGCCGCCGACTTCATCAAGCCGAAATACGATTTTGGAGCCATCCCCCTCGAGCGGCACGGCGACCGCACCGGGCGGGGCTTCATGGACATGCAGGCTGGCGAAGGCGTCACGCAGATGCGGAATGAGCACCAAGCGGCCTTCGTGACGCGGATTGGAGTAGGACATGACTCACCCCTGACCGAATGAGTCAATGCTATATGTTACGGGAAGTCGTTACAATAAAATGGGTCAAACTATTTTTTGTTAAGGGATTCAACCCAAGGGTCTAACTTATGGAATAGCTTGGGGTAGCGGCCCTTGAGGTCCTTCTTCACCTCGGCATAGGTGTTGGCCCAGAAGCTGGCCAGGTCCTGGGTCACCTGCACCGGACGGCGCGCCGGCGACAGCAGGTGCAGCAACACCCCCTGACGGCCGCCGGCGATGCGCGGGGTGGCCGCCAGGCCGAACAGCTCCTGCAGACGCACCGCCAGCACCGGTGGCTGCTCGCTGTAGTCGATGGTCACGCGCGAACCGGAGGGCACCTGCAGCGTCTTCGGCGCCAGCTCGTCCAGGCGCTGCGGCAGCGGCCAGGGCAGCAGGCCGGCGAGGATGGCCGGCAGATCCAGGTTGGCGAAGTGGCTCAGCCGGCTGACCTTGCCCAGGTAGGGCAGCAGCCAGTGTTCCAGGCTGGCCAGCAGAGCCGCATCGGACAGGTCCGGCCAGTCACTCTCGCCCCTCTCGGCCAGGTCCAGCTGGCGCAGCAGGGCCACGCGCGCCTGCCACTGGCGCAACTGCGGGGTCCAGGGCAGCAGCGCCAGGCCCTTGCGCCGCACCAGGCCGAGCAAGGCACGACCACGGGTCTCCTCGTCCAGCTCGGCCAGCGGCTCGCGGCTGAGGATCAGTTCGCCGACCCGGCGCTGGCGCTCGGCGCGCATCACGCCCTCGCGCTCGTCCCAGTCGAGCAGCTCCAGCTCAGCGACCTGTTCGGCCAGCTGCGCGTCGAATAGCGCCGGGTCGAGGTCGGCGGCCAGGTAGATGCGCTCCTCGCGCTGGCCCTGGCGGCTGCCGAGGTCGGCGATCACCAGCCATTGGTGCTTCATCAGCGCGTCGGGTTCGCCGAACTGGGCGGCGCGGCCGTTGGCCAGGCGATAGTCGCCACCACCGGCACGGCGCTGCTGGGCCACCCGGTCCGGGTAGGCGAAGGCCAGCAGACAGCCGAGCCAGCGCGGATGCTCGGGATCGGCCACCGGGCTGGTGACCGCCGCCCGCTTCAGATAGCCCTGGAACTGCCGGGCCAGTTGGCGTGCGCGCTGCACCGCGGCCTGGCCACCACGGGCGACGCGCGACTCACCGCCAAGCAAGGCCAGGCGACTGTGCAGATCGGCACCCGCACCGCGCAGGATATCGCGCTCGCCCAGCAGTGCCGCCAGGTCGCAGGCCAGGGCGCCCAGACCCAGGGCCTGGCCACGCAGCAACAGATGGGCGACGCGCGGGTGGGCCGGCAATTCGGCCATGGCCCGGCCGTGGGCGGTCAGGGCGCCCTGCTGGTCCACCGCGCCGAGACGCTGCAGCAGTTCCAGGGCCTGGGCATAGGCCGCCGCCGGCGGTGGATCGAGCCAGACCAGTTCGTCCGGGGTCACGCCCCAGCGCACCAGCTGCAGGGCCAGGCCGGCCAGGTCGGCCTGGAGGATCTCCGCCGTGGAGTAGGCCGCCAGTTGCTCATGCTGTGCCTGCGACCACAGCCGGTAGCAGGCGCCGGGCTGCAGGCGACCGGCGCGTCCGGCGCGCTGGGTGGCCGAGGCGCGGGAGATGCGCTGGGTGTCCAGGCGGGTCATGGCGCTGTTCGGGTCGAAGCGCGGCACCCGCGCCAGGCCGGCATCGACCACCACCCGCACGCCGTCGATGGTCAGGCTGGTCTCGGCGATATTGGTCGCCAGCACCAGCTTGCGCTTGCCGGCGGGCGCCGGCTCGATGGCGGCGCGCTGGGCGCTCAGCTCCAACTCGCCGTGCAGCGGGCACAGGAGGATATCGTCGCGCCCGGCCAGGGCCTCGGCCAGCTGCTCGTTGACCCGGCGGATCTCCGCCTGGCCGGGAAGGAACACCAGCAGGCTGCCCGGCTCGTCGGCCAGCGCCTGCAGTACCGTCTGCACCACCCGCGGCTCGAGCCATTCGCCGGCCTGGTAGGGCGCGCCCCAGCGCAGCTCGACCGGGAACATGCGCCCCTCGCTGCGCAGCACCGGGGCGTCACCGAGCAGCCCGGCCAGGCGCTCGCCCTCCAGGGTCGCCGACATCAGCAGCACCTTCAGCGGCGGTTCGCCGCTGTCCTCGCCGCGGAACATGGCCCGGCCGTTCAGGCACAGCGCCAGGGCCAGGTCGGCGTCCAGGCTGCGCTCGTGGAACTCGTCGAAGATCACCAGACCAACCCCTTCCAGCGCCGGGTCGTCCTGCAGGCGGCGGGCGAGGATGCCTTCGGTGACCACCTCGATGCGGGTGCGCGGGCCGACCTTGCTGTCCAGGCGAATGCGGTAGCCGACGGTTTCGCCGACCGTCTCGCCCAGCTCGCTGGCCAGGCGCTCGGCGGCGGCGCGGGCGGCCAGCCGGCGCGGCTCGAGCATGAGGATGCGCTGCCCGACCAGCCAGGGCTGATCGAGCAGGGCCAGCGGCACGCGGGTGGTCTTGCCGGCACCGGGCGGCGCCTCCAGCACCGCCTCATGGCGGCTGGCCAGGGCCTGGCGCAGGTCGGGGAGGAGGACGTCGATCGGCAGGGCAGTCATGGGGGCTCCAGTTCAGAACGGCGATTATACCGACCCAGCGGCCCGGCCTGGCCCCGATTGCCCCGCCGCCAAGCGATGCAGCGGTTTTGCCACGACCGGCTTGCTATAGTGGCGCCACTTTTGACCTGGAGGTGTTCGATGCGCATGCAATCTCGCGTTATCGGCGGCGCTGTCGCCGTCGCCCTGCTCACCCAGCTGAGTGCTTGCGGCACCCTGTTCTTTCCCGATCGCCGCGGCCAGATCCAGGGCCAGGTCGATCCGGTGGTGGTGGCCCTGGATGCCATTGGCATCCTCTTCTATGTGATCCCCGGGCTAATCGCCTTCGGCATCGACTTCGCCACCGGCGCCATCTACCTGCCCGGCGGCAGCACTGCCCAGGTCGATCCGCAGGAGCTGAACAAGGCCGTCGATGCCAGCGGCAAGATCGACAACGTCCGACTCAAGGCGCTGATCGAGGCGCACACCGGCCGCAGCCTGCCGCTGGACGACCCGCGCCTGATCCAGCAGCGCGGCAGCCTCGAGCAACTGGCCGCCTATGGCCTGCGCCCGGCCGCCTGAATGATCGGATGCCCCCCGGAGCAGCGCGCCGCATGAGCATTCCCGCACAGCACGCGCGGCTGATGCGCCTGGCCACCGCCGCCGCCCTGGCGATGGCCCTGAGCCTGGCGCTGGCCAAGGCCATCGCCTGGTGGCAGAGCGGATCGGTCAGCCTGCTGGCCGGCCTCACCGACTCGCTGCTGGACGGCGCCGCCTCGTTGCTCAACCTGATCGCCGTGCACTATGCGCTGCGACCGGCCGACGAGGATCACCGCTACGGCCACGGCAAGGCCGAGGCCCTGGCCAGCCTCGGCCAGGCGTTGTTCATCGGCGCCAGTGCCGTACTGGTCGGTATCCAGGGGGTCAGGCGCCTGCTCGCCCCGCAACCGCTGTCGGCCGAGAGCCTGGGTATCGCGGTGATGCTGCTGTCGCTGGCACTGACCGGCGCCCTGCTGCTGTTCCAGCGCCATGTGGTGCGCGTCACCGGCTCCACCGCGGTCTATGCCGATTCGCTGCACTACCGCTCCGACCTGCTGCTCAATGCCAGCATCCTGCTGGCGCTGCTGCTGTCCAGTTTCGGCTGGCAGCGCCTGGACCCGCTGTTCGGCCTGGTCATCGCCCTGTACATCCTCTGGAGCGCCCTGAGCATCGTGCGCGAGGCCGCTGCGGTGCTGATGGACCAGGAGATCGCCGCGGAACTCAGCGAACGCATGCATGTGCTGGCCTGCGGCGTGCCCAACGTGCTGGGCGCCCATGACCTGCGTACCCGCCGCTCCGGCACCCGCCTGTTCGTCCAGCTGCATGTGGTGCTGCCCGGTGAGCTCAACCTGGTGCAGGCGCATGCCCTGTGCGATCAGGTGGAGGAGGCGATTCGCGCCGAGTTCCCGCGCGCCGAGGTGTTGGTGCATGCCGACCCACCGGAGGTCGTCGAGCCCCTGGGCAACTGACGGCCAGGCGGGGCAGGTCGGCGCTTTTGCGCATATCCTGAGTCTGTGTGCTCGCTCAGTGGCCCCGCCATGAAGAAGACCAGCCTCGAACAGCTCCACCGAGAGCATCAGCCCGACGCGATCGAAAAGCGCCTGAACGCCGACAACAACCCGCAGACCATCTCCGATGCCGTGCTCGGCGCCATCGACGGCTGCATCACCACCTTTGCCGTCGTCTGCGGTGCCTTCGGTGCGGGCTTTTCCGCCTCGGTGGCACTGATCCTCGGCTTCGCCAACCTGCTGGCCGACGGTTTCAGCATGGCGGTGAGCAACTACGAGGCGAGCAAGGCCCAGCTGGAACTGCGCGAGCAGGCGCGGCGCATGGAGGAGGAACACATCGACCGAGTGCCGGACGGCGAACAGGAGGAGATCCGCCAGCTGTTCCAGATGAAGGGCTTCAGCGGCGAGATCCTCGAAGCCATCGTCACCACCATCAGCCAGGACCGCCAGCTCTGGGTGGAGACCATGCTGGTCGAGGAACATGGCCTGCAGAAGGCCGAGATCACCCCCTGGCGCTCCGCCGGCGTGACCTTCGCCACCTTCCTGCTGGCCGGCAGCATTCCGCTGCTGCCCTTCTTCGTCGGCGGCCTGACGATGCGCTGGCAGTTCATCTTCAGTACCGCCCTGGCCGGCGCCGTGTTCTTTGCCATCGGCACCCTCAAGAGCCTGGTGTTCGCCAAGCCGATCCTGCGCGCCGGCCTCGGCACCCTGCTGACCGGCGGGGCAGCCGCGGCCATCGCCTACCTCACCGGCTACCTGCTGCAGCAGAGCTTCGGCGTCTTCTAGAGCAGTCGGCAAGGTGCGGCCGGCGAGGTGTGGCCGGCCAGGCACGCGGCGGCAGACACCCGCACACTAAAAAGGGGAGACCTGGCGGTCTCCCCTTGGATGTGTTGTCCGGTACTGGCAATGGTGTCGCCGCTTTCGTCGCCCGCCTGGTTGGGCAGTGCGGACCCAGGTGCCGTGACGATCCGGTGGGATCGGCGGCGCCCGCTCACCTGGTTGGGCGAGCCGGGAGGACAGGTCGTCCGGGCCGTGAAACTGAGGTAAAGATTACGCAAACAGACGCAGCACAGGATTGCTAAGATTGCCGATAAACTTATCACTTGCGCAATTTTCACCTAATACAGCACTATCAAGCGCAATCAATTCACAGACATACGCCAACCATGAACAAACTGGATCGCTACGACCTGAAAATTCTCGCCGAACTGCAGCGCGATGCCACCCTGTCCAACCAGGACCTGGCCGAGCGCATCGGCCTGTCGCCCTCGCCCTGCTCGCGGCGGGTCAAGCAGCTGCAGGACGACGGCTATATCCTCGGCCAGGTGGCGCTGCTCGACCGCAAGAAGCTCGGCCTGAGCCTCACCGCCTACGTGCTGATCGGCATGGACAGGCACACCCCGGAGCGCTTCGAGCACTTCCAGGCGGCGATCAGCCAATGTCCGGAGGTGCTCGAGTGCAGCCTGGTCACCGGCATGGACGCCGACTACCAGCTCAAGGTGGTGGTGCCGGACATGGATCACTACCAGCAACTGCTGCTCGGCACCCTGACCCGCATCGATGGCGTCTCCAGCGTGCGTTCCAGCTTCGTCCTGCAGCAGATCCTCTCCAGCACCCAGCTGCCGCTGCAGCACCTGCGCAGCTGAGCCGGACTTACCGACGGTCAATGACAAGCGCGGACGCTGGCGTATAATCCCCGGCGTTTTTGCGCTGCCCCGGCAGCGTCCCGTCACTCGGCAGCCCGCTGCCAGCCACTTGAGGTTGCGATGGAACCGGAAGTATTCGAAGAGTTGATGATGACCGTGCTGGTCGGCGGCCTGATCCTGTTCATGGGCTTTATCGTCTGGGACCTGGCGAAGAAGTCCAAGGCCGGTCGCTTCGGTACCATGATCCTGTTCCTCGCCCTGGGCCTGGGCGTACTCGGCTTCGTCATCAAGAGCTTCGTGATCGCCGGCCTCGAAGGCATCTGACCTCGCCTCGTCAATTCGGCTGCAGGGCTGCAGCCACCCGTGCACCTTTGTTCAGGGAAGAACCATGAACGCCGTCAATCGCGTAATGCAAAGCTATGGGCGCTGCTGCGCCAGCCCGGATTTCTTCGACAGTTTCTATCGCCACTTCCTCGCCAGCTCGCCGTTGGTACGGGAGAAGTTCACCCACACCGAGATGCACGGGCAGAAGCAGCTGCTGCGCCAGGGCATTCTCAATCTGGTGATGCATGCCCGCGGCATGCCCGACAGCAAACTGCGCGCCCTCGGCGAGTCGCATTCGCGGGCCAGGCTGAACATCCACCCCGGGCTCTACGACCTCTGGCTCGAGGCCTTGCTGCTGACCATTGCCGAGCACGACAGGCAGTTCTGCGGGCAAACCCGCAAGGACTGGCGAGAAGTGCTGGGCAAGGGCATCGAGCTGATCAAGTCGTTCTACTGATCAGTCCAGCCGCGCCTCGACCTCTTGCCACTGGCCCGGCTGCAGATCGCCCAGCCGCCAGGGGCCGATCGCCACCCGCACCAGGCGCAGGGTGGGCAGGCCGACCGCCGCGGTCATGCGCCGCACCTGGCGATTGCGTCCCTCGCGGATCACCAGCTCCAGCCAGGCGGTCGGCACGCTCTTGCGAAAGCGCACCGGCGGATCGCGCTCCCACAGCGCAGGCGTCTCCAGCAGGCGCGCCTCGGCCGGCAGGGTCGGCCCATCGTTCAATTGCACCCCGTCACGCAGCCGCTGCAGCTGCTCGGCGCTCGGCTGGCCCTCCACCTGCACCCAGTAGGTCTTGCTCAGCTTGTGCTTGGGGTCGGCGATGCGCGCCTGCAGGCGGCCGTCGTTGGTCAGCAGCAACAGGCCCTCGCTGTCGCGGTCCAGGCGCCCGGCCGGGTAGACCCCGGGCACGGCGACGAAATCCTTGAGGGTGGCGCGGCCCTGGTCGTCGTTGAACTGGGTCAGCACATCGAAGGGTTTGTTCAGCAGCAGCAGGCGCGGTTCGGCCGGCGGCGCCTTGGCCACCCGCCGCGGCTTGGCCGGGGTGCTGGAACGACGGGAACTGGCGGGACGGGGCGGGCGCGGCATGCGGGGTCCGTGGGCGAGGAGAACGGAGGCGCAGTGTAACCGAGGCCGCGCTTCGATCATCAGTCCCGGTGATGACGCCGCCGCCGCGCCGCCCAGCGGCTATGCTGGGCGGGTTGTGTCATCCGCCCCCGAGGAAACCCGCATGAGCACCGCCGAGAACGCACTCGACACCTTCACCGGCTGGGCCGCCACCGCCCCCGGCGCCGCCCTCGAACGCCACCAATACGACCCGGGCCCGCTGGGCCTCGACGAAGTCGAGGTGGCCGTGGAGTTCTGCGGCATCTGCCACTCCGACCAGTCGATGATCGACAACGAGTGGGGCAACGCGCGTTATCCGTTCATTCCCGGCCACGAGGTGGTCGGCACCATCGTCCGCCTCGGCGAACAGGCCCGCGGTCTCAAACTCGGCCAGCGGGTCGGCATCGGCTGGTACAAGGGCAGCTGCATGCACTGCCACTCGTGCATGGAGGGCGCGCACCAGCTGTGCGGCACGGTGAAGCCGACCATCGTCGGCAGCCACGGAGGCTTCGCCGACCGCCTGCGCAGCCACTGGGCCTGGGCCATCCCGCTGCCGGACAACCTCGAGCCGAGCCTGGTCGGGCCGCTGTTCTGCGCCGGCTCGACGGTGTTCAGCCCGCTGCTGGAGTTCGACGTCAAGCCCACCGACCGGGTCGGCGTGGTCGGCATCGGCGGCCTCGGCCACCTGGCCCTGCGCTTCCTCAATGCCTGGGGCTGCGAGGTCACCGCCTTTACCTCATCGCTGAGCAAGCAGGACGAGGCCCAGCGCCTGGGCGCCCACAAGGTGGTGGCCTCCACCGACAGTGCCGCGCTCAAGGCGATCGCCGGCAGCCTGGATTTCCTGCTGGTCACCGCCAGCGCCGACCTCGACTGGGCGGCGCTGATCGGCACCCTGGGCGGCAAGGGCCGGCTGCACTTCGTCGGCATAGTGCCCAGCGCCATCCCGGTCCACGTGTTCAACCTGATCCCGCGCCAGCGCAGCCTGTCCGGCTCGCCGGTGGGCTCGCCGGCGAGCATGGCGACCATGCTCGAGTTCTGCGCCCGCCACCAGATCCTGCCGCAGGTCGAGCACTTTCCGATGAGCCGGGTCAACGACGCCATCGACCACCTGCGCGCCGGCAAGGCGCGCTACCGGGTGGTGCTGGACGCCAGCCAGTAAGCAAAGCCGGCAACGAAAAAGCCCGAGGCTCGCACCTCGGGCTTTTTCGTTCATTCGACCTTGGCGACTAGCGGAACGGCGGCTCGTCGAAGCTGCGCAGCTTGCGCGAGTGCAGCGAGTTGAGCTGGCTGCGCAGCAGGTCGAGGGCGGCGATGCCGATGTGCAGGTGCTGGGTCACCGCGCGCTCGTAGAAGGCGCCGGCGGCGCCGGGCAGCTTCAGCTCGCTGTGCAGCGGCTTGTCCGACACGCACAGCAGGGTGCCGTAGGGCACCCGCAGGCGATAGCCCTGGGCGGCGACCGTGCCGCTCTCCATGTCCACCGCCACCGCCCGGGCGAGGTTGATCAGCGGCCGCTCCTGGGCCCAGCGCAGCTCCCAGTTGCGGTCGTCGTAGGTCAGTACGGTGCCGGTGCGCAGGCGCTTCTTCAACTCGTCGCCCTGCTCGCCGGTGACCTGGCGCGCCGCCTCCTGCAGCGCCTGCTGCACCTCGGCCAGGGCCGGCAGCGGGATGTTCGGCGGCAGCACCCGGTCGAGGATACCGTCGCGGCGCATATAGGCGTGGGCCAGCACGTAGTCGCCGATGGTCTGCGATTGGCGCAGGCCGCCGCAGTGGCCGATCATCAGCCAGCAGTGCGGGCGCAGCACCGCCAGGTGGTCGGTGATGTTCTTGGCGTTGGACGGGCCGACGCCGATGTTGACCAGGGTGATGCCGTCACCGTCGCCCGCCTGCAGGTGGTAGGCCGGCATCTGGTAGCGGTGCCAGACCACCGTCTCGATGATCGCCTGCATCTCGCCTTCGGCCATGCCGCGTTCGACCACCACGTTGCCCGGCAGGACCATGCGCACGAAGCGCGAATCGCCCACCAGCATGTCCAGGCCGTGACGGATGAACTGGTCGACGTAGCGGTGGTAGTTGGTCAGCAGGATCCACGGCTGCACGTGACGCCAGTCGCTGCCGGTGTAGTGCACCAGCCGGCGCAGGGAGAAATCCACCCGCGCCGCGTCGAACAGCGCCAGCGGCAGCGGGTCGGTATTCTCCCAGTCGTTCAGGCCATCGGCGGTGCCGTCGCTGGCGGCCGACAGGTCGGTGCTGGGAAACACCCGCGCCAGTTCGGCGGCAGTGACCCCGGAACCGGCCAGCTCATCGCCCTGCTCGACCACATAGGGGTAGGGAATGTTCTGCTGGCTGACGCCCACTTCCACCTGCACGGTGAAATCGTTCATCAGCGGCCGCAGCTGCTCGAGCAGGTACTTACGAAAGGCCGCCGGATGGGTCACGGTGACGCTGTAGGTACCCGGCACCTGAACCTTGGCGAAGGCCCGCACGCTGGCCGGCGCCTCGCCCTGGCCGCGGTAGATCAGGCGCAACTCGGGGTAGCGGAACTGGCTGTGCTGGGCCGCATCGGGCTTGATGCGCTCTTTGAGGTAGCGCTTGAGCGCCTGGCTCAGGGCACCGGTGGCCTGCTGGTGCAGGGCGGCCAGGCGATCGACCGCATCCTCGGCGGTATGGGCGATGACGAAATCTGCGCAATTCGGGTTCACGGGGCACCTCCCTGGCTGAACGGACTGGCTCTATCTTGCCCTGTTCAGCGCCGCTTGGGATAGCGCCACGTGGCCATGCGCATACCAGCACGAGGCCCCATCCGGAGCCTCGCCAGACCGTCTCAGACCTGCTGCGGAGTGCTGCGCGCCACCAGCGCCGCGACATCCACCCCGCGCGGCAGGGTGCCGTAGGCCCGCCCGCCCGCGCCCAGGCGGCTGGCGATGAAGGCATCGCTGACCGCGGCGTTGCCGGCCTCCAGCAGCAGCTTGGCCTGCAGCGCCAGGGCCACGTCCTCGGTCAGCTGGCGGGCGCGGTACTGGATCTCGTCGGTGTCGCGAAAATCTGCCTGCAGGCGCTGGATATGCGCCTTGAGCCGGGCATCGCCGTGGCCGTCGCCGAGTTCGGCGAACAGCGCGTCGAGCACCCCCGGCTCCTTGGACAGGGCACGCAGCACGTCCAGGCACTGCACGTTGCCCGAGCCCTCCCAGGTCGAGTTGACCGGTGCCTCGCGGTACAGCCTGGGCAGGATGCTGTCCTCGACGTAGCCGGCGCCGCCCATGCACTCGGCGGCCTCGTTGATCATCGCCGGCGCCCGCTTGCAGATCCAGTACTTGCCCACGGCGGTGACCAGGCGGCTGAACTTGGCCTGCTGCTCGTCCTGCGGATTGTCCAGGGCCTGACCCAGGCGCAGGGTCAGGGCCAGCGCTGCCTCGCTCTCCAGGGCCAGGTCGGCCAGCACATTCTGCATCAGCGGCTGCTCGGCCAGCACCCGCCCGCCGACCTGGCGGTAGGCGCAGTGGTGGGCGGCCTGGGTCAGGGCCTGGCGCATCAGGGCGCTGGAACCGACCATGCAGTCGAAGCGGGTCAGCGCCACCATCTCGATGATGGTCGGCACGCCACGACCCTCCTCGCCGATCATCCAGGCCAGGGCGCCGCGGTACTCCACCTCGCTGGAGGCGTTGGACCAGTTGCCCAGCTTGTTCTTCAGGCGCTGGATGTAGAACTGGTTGCGCGTGCCGTCGGGGCGATGGCGCGGCAGCAGGAAGCAGGTCAGGCCCTTGTCGGTGTAGGCCAGGGTGAGGAAGGCGTCGCACATCGGCGCCGAGCAGAACCACTTGTGCCCGACCAGTTCGTAGGCCTGACCGGGGCCCGATGCGCCAACCGGGAATGCCTTGGTCGTGTTGGCGCGTACGTCGGTGCCGCCCTGTTTCTCGGTCATGGCCATGCCGATGGTGGCGCCGTGCTTCTGCTCGATCGGCAGGTTGCGCGGGTCGTACTGGGTCGAGAGGATCTTCGGCAACCACTGCTCGGCGATATCCGCCTGCAGCTTGAGCGCCGGCACGCTGGCGTAGGTCATGGTCAGCGGGCAGCCGCTGCCGGCCTCGGCCTGGCTGTGCAGGTAGCTCATGGCCGCGCGGGCGACCTGGGCGCCGGGGCGCGGGTCGGTCCAGGGCATGCTCGGGATGCCGTGCTCGATGGCCGCGCTCATCAGCTGGTGGTAGGCCGGGTGGAACTCGACCAGGTCGATGCGATGGCCGAAGCGGTCGTGGCTCTTGAACACCGGTTTGTTCTCGTTGGCCAGGAAGCCGGCCGCCATCAGCTCTCCGCCGGCCAGGGCGCCGTAGGCGTCGATGCGCGCCTCGGCCCAGCCACCGCCGAAGCGCCGGGTCCACTCCTGCAGCGGCAGGTCGACCCGGTACAGGTTGGCGCCGTCCAGCGGCGGCACCTGGTTGAACACTTCGTGGGTCTCGGCGAGCAGGTTCGGTTGCATCACTGGCACTCCTCGGCGCCGACGGCGCGCAGGCAAAAGGTGATCAGGTTCTGGCTGACGACTGCCAGCTCCAGGGCGGGATGACCCGCCGCGCGTGCGGCGCGGGCGGGCGGTGACAGGGGACCGACCAGGGACTCGGCGATGGCGCCGACCAGGCAGGCGGCGATCAGGCCGAGTTGCTGCACGCGGAACTGGCCGGCGGCGACGCCCTCCTCGAGCAGCTCGACGAACAGCTCGGCATAGGCCTCGCGGTACAGCAGGCGCTGTTCGTCGACCTGCGGCTCGACCGGCTCGGCGATCAGGGCGAAGGCCAGCTGACGGCTATGCCAGGCCCGCGCGGCGAACTGGCGCAGGCCGGCGGCCAGGCGTGCGGCCGGGCTACCGGGACCGCGCAGCACCAGGGCCAGGGCCTCGACCTCGCGCTGGCTGGCGACGGCGAAGACCTCGGCGGCCAGTTCGCCCTTGCTGCGAAAGTGCCGGTACAGGCTGCCGGTGGCGATGCCGACGTCCTCGGCCAGGGCCTGCATGCTCAGGGCGGCGAAGCCACCCTCGGCGACCCGTGCCAGGGCGCAGGCGAGGATGCGCTGGCGCAGGGCCTGGTCGCGGTCGAGACGCTCGGCACTGGGGCGGTAGGCCATAGTCTGAATCCTGATTCATTTCTTCCTAGTGAATCAGCATTCAGACCATGGCGACAGGGGGATTTAGAGCAGAACTGCCGCTAAAACGGACAAGCCTTGGCGCGGCCGCCTACGCCTGGCGA
The DNA here is from genome assembly GCF_041027545.1 of Pseudomonas zhanjiangensis. Taxonomy (NCBI): domain Bacteria; kingdom Pseudomonadati; phylum Pseudomonadota; class Gammaproteobacteria; order Pseudomonadales; family Pseudomonadaceae; genus Pseudomonas; species Pseudomonas zhanjiangensis. The sequence continues at coordinate 26,164 of NZ_JBFTEG010000012.1, forward strand.
CACAGCACCCAGTCGTGCAGCAGGCCGCGCAACTCGTCGAATTTCACCGGTTTGGCCAGGTAGTCGCTCATCCCCGCCGCCAGGCAGCGCTCGCGGTCGCCGCTGTGGCTGTGGGCGGTGATCGCCAGCACCGGCAGCTCGGCGCAGCCGTCCATTGCGCGCAGCGCCCGGCAGGTGGCGAAGCCGTCCATGACCGGCATCTGGCAGTCCAGCAGCAGCGCATCGACCGACTCGCGGCGCAGCACCTCGAGGGCCTCGGCGCCGTTGTCGGCGGTGCGCACCCGGTAGCCGAGCTTGAGCAGCATGCCGCGGATCACCAGCTGGTTGATCGCGTTGTCCTCGACGATCAGCACCGTGCACTGTTCGGCGTGACGCAGGGCCTGGGCCTGGGCGCGGCGCGCCGGCAGCGAGCGCACCAGCCCGGCAGCCGGCAGCCCCAGCGGCAGGCTCAGGCGGAAGCAGCTGCCCTGGCCGGGCTGCGACTGCTGGTCGAGGCTGCCGCCGAGCAGCTCGGTGAGCTGCCGACAGATCGCCAGGCCGATACCCAGGCCGCCGTATTCGCGGGTCATGGAGCCATCGAGCTGGCGGAAGCGCTGGTACAGCGAGGCCTCGCGCGGCACGCTGAAACCGATGCCGGTGTCGATCACCTCCAGGCTCAGCGGCAGGCCATCGCCCTCCTTGCCGGCACGGGTCACCCGCAGGCGCACCTCGCCCTGGGCGGTGAACTTGATGGCATTGTCGAGCAGGTAGCCGAGACTCTGTGCCAGCTTGGCGCCGTCGCCTTCCACGGTGTCCGGCAGGCTCTCGTCCAGCTCCAGGACGAAACGCAGCCCCTTGTCCTCGGCCCGCGGTGCGTACTGCACGCGCAGGCCATCGAGCATGCCGCGCAGGCTGAAGGGTTCGCGCAGCGGGTACAGCTTGCCGGCCTGCAGCTCGCCCAGGGCGAGGATGTCGTTGACCATGCGCATCATGTCCCGCGCCGAACTGGCCGCGGTCTTCTGGTACTGCGCCAGCTCGACGTCGAGGTCGACCGTCTGCATCAGTTCCAGCGAGCCGATCACCCCGTTCATCGGCGTGCGCAATTCGTGAGTCACGGTGGCGAGGAATTCATCCTTCAGCCGATTGCTGTCGGCCAGCTCCTGGTTCAACACCTCGAGCTTGTGGCTGGCGTCGCGCAGGATGCGCGTGCGCTCTTCCTTCATCGCGTTGATCCGGTCGGCCAGGGCCAGCGACAGCAGGCCGACCTCCAGGGCCGAGCCGATCTGGCTGGCATACATGGTCAGGAACATGTTGGGCAGGTAGCCGAGCACCATCAGGCTGTTGATCGCCCCGCCGGCGAGAAAGGCGCTCCAGGCGATGATGAAGTAGCGCGCCACGCGCATGCCACGCAGCCAGGCGAGCACCCCGGCGACGAAAATCACCACGGTGAAGGCCAGCGCCAGGGAGGTGGCCAGGCGCAAGGACACGGCATAGCTGACCGTCAGCGCCAGAACCATCACCACGGCGCCGCAGGCCATCAGCAGCAGCAGGATGCGATCGACCCAGGGGCTGTGCTCGCCGGTATGCAGGAAGCTGCGGGCGAACTGGCTGCCGAACAGGGCAGCCGAGCCGATCAGGAAGGGCGTGGAGACATTGGCCCACCAGGGGTTGTCGGGCCAGAAGTACTCGATGCCGGCGCCGTTGACCGAGACCTGGTAGAGGCCGAACGAGGCGATATAGAGAATGTAATAGAGGTAGCTGGTGTCGCGCACGCTGAGGAAGATGAACAGGTTGTAGATCAGCATCACCAACAGCACGCCATAGATGATCCCCAGCACATAGATGCGTCCCGGCTGCTCTTCCAGGTAGGCGGTGGGCGACCACAGGCTCAGCGGCACCTGGATCGAGCCCTGGCTGTGCACGCGCAGGTAGACGCGCCTGGGCTGGTTCGGCTGCAGCTCGAGGGCGAACAGGTAGTTGTTCTGCTTGATCTGCCGGCTGGCGAACGGCAGCGCATCGCCGGTGCTCTGGGCCAGGCGGAAGTGGCCCTGGCCGTCGTCCAGGTAGAGTTCCAGATGATCCAGCGGCGGGTAGGCCACCTCCAGCAGCCAGGTCTGCCGTTCGGTCAGCGCCTGCGGGCGGTACTCCAGGTCCAGGCTCAGCCAGAATACCGAGCGGGAATAGCCGGCATTCAACACCGCCTGCTCATGCGTGCGGAAGCTGGCCTGCAGCGCGGGCGAGGTGATCTCGTCGATGGTCGCATCGCCGCGCACGTCCTCGAACACCGATATGGCCTGGCCGAGGGGCAACACGCGGGTGTGCTCGTCGAAGACCAGGGCACTGGCGAAGACGGGCCAGGCGGCCAGGAGGATGATCAGCAGGTAACGCATGCGGCCCCACAGAGGCGATGTCGGGCCATGACGGAGAGCCCGACGCCTCCTGTGTCACGCGGCCGCCCATGGCCTGGCTAATTGAATGGCCGACACTCTAGCACAGCCCGGGAGTCGAAAAAGCGCCGCTGCGCTCAGCCCCGCCAGCGCCAGCGCCGGGCCTTTTCCCACGCCACGGAGGACAACCGGGCGAGCGCCCGACTCCGCCGCCGGGGCACGGGCAGGGCCGGCCAAAAGCGGCGATTGATGGTAAGCTCGCGCACCATGAAAACACCGACCTCCCGCCCCGTTGTACTCTGCCTGTCCGGCCATGACCCCAGTGGCGGTGCCGGCCTGCAGGCCGACATCGAAGCCCTGCTCGCCCAGGGCTGCCATGCCGCTCCGACCGTCACCGCGCTGACCGTGCAGGACACGGTCAACGTCGCCGACTTTCGCGTGCTCGAGCGCGACTGGGTGCTGGCCCAGGCTGGCGCCGTGATCGCCGATCTGCCGGTGGCCGCCTTCAAGCTGGGCATGCTCGGCTCGGTGGCCATGGTCGACACCGTGCTGGAGCTGGTGCAGCGGCTGCCCGGCGTTCCGCTGGTCTGCGACCCGGTGCTGCGCGCCGGCGGCGGCGGCGCCCTGGGCCAGGACGACGTCGGCTACGCCATGCGCGAGCGCCTGTTCCCGGTCGCCCACATCGCCACGCCGAACCTGCCGGAAGCGCGGATTCTCGCCGAGCTGCCCGAGGGCAGCGCCGATGAATGCGCCGAGAAGCTGCTGCCCTACATTCGCCACCTGCTGATCACCGGTGGCCATGGCGACGAGCGCGAGGTGCACAATCGTCTCTATTCGCGCGACGGCAGCCGCCACAGCTTCACCTGCCAGCGCCTGCCCGGCAGCTACCACGGCTCCGGCTGCACCCTGGCCAGCGCCCTGGCCGGCCGCCTGGCCCTGGGCCAGGAACTGGTAAGCGCCGTGCAATTCGCCCTCGACTACACCTGGCGCACCCTGCGCGACGCCGAACGACCCGGCCATGGCCAATACATCCCGCGCCGCCTGCCGCTGGACCTCTGCTGATGGAGCACTCCCGATGAAACTACGCGGCCTGTACGCCATCACCGATAGCCAGCTGCTCGCCGGGCGCCTGCTGCCCTATGTCGAAGCGGCGCTGAAGGGTGGCGCCAGCCTGCTGCAATACCGCGACAAGTCCAGCGACGAGGCGCGCCGCCTGCGCGAGGCCGAGGCCCTGCGCGACCTGTGCGAGCGTTATGGCGCGGCCCTGATCATCAACGATGACGCCGAGCTGGCGGCGCGCCTGGGCGTCGGCCTGCATCTGGGCCAAGGCGATGGCTCGCTGGCCGCCGCCCGCGCTCTGCTCGGACGCCAGGCGATCATCGGCGCCACCTGCCATGCCCAGCTGCAACTGGCCGAACAGGCCGCCAGCGAGGGCGCCAGCTACGTCGCCTTCGGCCGTTTCTTCGACTCCAACACCAAGCCCGGCGCCCCCGCCGCCACGGTCGAACTGCTGGAAGACGCCAAGCGCGCGCTCAACCTGCCGATCGTCGCCATCGGCGGGGTGACCCTGGATAACGCCGCCGGCCTGATCGCCCGCGGCGCCGGCCTGGTCGCCGTGGTTCACGCCCTGTTCGCCGCCGACTCGGCCGCCGAGGTCGAACGCCGCGCCCGCGCCTTCAGCGACCTGTTCGCCACGAAATAACCGCTTTGCAAATTTGAGAGGCCCTGCCATGTCCCGCTCCGAAATCCTCTTCGCCAACGCCCAGAAACACATTCCCGGCGGCGTCAACTCGCCGGTGCGCGCCTTCAAGAGCGTCGGCGGCACCCCGCTGTTCTTCAAGCACGCCGCCGGCGCCTACGTCACCGACGAGGATGACAAGCGCTATGTGGACTATGTCGGCTCCTGGGGCCCGATGATCCTCGGCCACAGCCACCCGGACGTGCTCGACGCGGTACGCCGGCAGCTGGAGCACGGCCTGTCCTACGGCGCACCGACCGCCATGGAGACCGAGATGGCCGACCTGGTCTGCGAGCTGGTGCCGTCGATGGAGATGGTGCGCATGGTCAGCTCCGGCACCGAGGCGACCATGAGCGCCATCCGCCTGGCCCGCGGCTTCACCGGCCGCGACAGCATCATCAAGTTCGAGGGCTGCTACCACGGCCATTCCGACAGCCTGCTGGTCAAGGCCGGCTCCGGCCTGCTGACCCAGGGCGTGCCCAGCTCGGCGGGTGTGCCGGCGGCCTTCGCCCAGCACACCCTGACCCTGCCGTTCAACGACATCGGCGCGGTGGAAAAGATGCTCGGCGAAGTCGGCCAGCAGGTCGCCTGCATCATCGTCGAGCCGGTGGCCGGCAACATGAACTGCGTGCCACCGGCACCCGGCTTCCTCGAAGGCCTGCGCCGGCTGTGCGACCAGCACGGCGTGGTGCTGATCTTCGACGAGGTGATGACCGGTTTCCGCGTCGCCCTCGGCGGCGCCCAGGCCCACTACGGGGTGACCCCGGACCTGACCACCTTCGGCAAGATCATCGGCGGTGGCATGCCGGTCGGCTGCTTCGGTGGCAAGCGGACGATCATGGAGTGCATCGCCCCGCTCGGCCCGGTCTACCAGGCCGGCACCCTGTCGGGCAACCCGCTGGCCATGGCCGCCGGCCTGACCACCCTCAAGCTGATCAGCAGCCCGGGCTTCCACGCCGAGCTCGCTGACTACACCAGCCGCATGCTGCAGGGCCTGCAGGACCGCGCCGACGCGGCGGGCATTCCCTTCGTCACCACCCAGGCCGGCGGCATGTTCGGCCTGTACTTCAGCGGCGCCGACGCCATCGTCACCTTCGACGATGTCATGGCCAGCGACGCCGAGCGCTTCAAGCGCTTCTTCCACCTGATGCTGGAGGGGGGCGTGTACCTGGCGCCAAGCGCCTTCGAGGCCGGCTTCACCTCCATCGCCCACGGCGAGACCGAGCTGGCGATCACCCTGGACGCTGCCGAGCGCGCCTTCGCCCAGCTGAAGAACGCCTGATGCAGTACAGCACGGCCCTGTCCGACGGGTTGCTGGCGCTGGCCTGCCTGGCTTGCGCCATCGCCCTGGGCAAAGCCCGCGCGCGTTACCCGGAGGCCGACCAGCCCGCGCTGTTCTGCGCCCTGCTCGGCTTTCTCCTGCCGGCGGGTGCGGCCGGCCTCGGCGCCATCCGCTACGGTCTCGACCCCGACTGGCAAGCCGCGCACCTGTGGCTGACCCAGGCCAGCGCCTTTCTTGGCTTGCCGCTGCTGGGCCTGGCCGCCCTGAACCTGGCGCGCGGCTGGGCCTGGAGCCGACCGAACTGGGGACGACTGCTGCTGGGGCTGTGCGCCTTCTTCGAACTGTTCCGCCAACTGCAGCTGCTCGAGCACTACCGCCTGGGCCTGCAGCTGGCGACCCTGCTGCTGATCCTCTATGCCGGCGCGGTGCAGTGGCCAAGGCGCACACCGCCGCTGGCCGGCGCCGCTGCCGCCGGGCTGTTGCTGCTGGCCGGGCTGACAGTCGGCAGCTCGGGGACTATTGGCCCGCGGCACCGCGTCGACCTGTTTCATGTCCTGCTGGCAGCAGCCTACCCGCTGCTCGCCTGCCTGTTGCTGGCCCTGCCCGGGGCCATGCCAGAAGAGCGCGCGGGAGAAAAGCCGGCAAAGGCTTTGTAACAGCGGCCCGGCTTATTTCATAATGCAGGCGCCGGCGTGTCTTGCCGGCCGGGCGCTATGCCCGCCCTGCTTCCTGAGGTACACGGATTTCCATGAAATGCACCGGCCGCAGCCTCTCCCTGGGCTGCCTGTTGCTTCTACTGCCGCTACTCGCATCCGCGGGCGGCAACACCCTGCTGATCCCCGCCACCGGCAGCTGCTCGCTGAATACCGCCCCGGAGGACCTTCCCGACGCCCTCAGCGCCTGCCAGCAGGCCGCCCGCAATGGCGACCCGCAAGCCGAGTATGAGTTGGGCGAGTTCTACTACGACGATACCCGCACACCCCGTGACCTGGCCCAGGCGCTCAGCTGGTTCGAACAGGCCTCGCTGCAGGGCCATGCCCAGGCGCAGTACCGCCTGGGCATGATGTTCTATCGCGGCGAAGGGGTGCCGGCCAACAACGTGCAGGCCTATATCGTACTGAAGATGGCTGCGGTGAACGGCTCGGACGAAGCGATGGACGGCGCCGACCTGGTCGCCGAGCGAATGCAGCGCGACGAACTGGAAATCGCCACCCAGGTGCTCGGCGAGATCTTCCGCGACTACCTGTTGGAGCTGCAGGCCGCCGACAGCCAGTCACCCTTCGCCCCGCTGCCGTAGGCCGGTTGGCCCACGGCTGGCCGCTCCCTGGAAGAGCGCAAGGCGATTTCCACGGGCCACGCTTGACCAGAAGGCTGCTGCGCAGAACGGGCGGTACCCACCCTACAACGAACTACTTGTCCGGCATCGGCATGGGGAACGGCATGATGTTGCCGCCGCCCTTGGCCTCGCTAATCTTCGGCGTGCCCAGGCGCTCCACCTCGTCGATGCGGATGATCGCGTGCATCGGCACGAAGCTGCGCACCACGCCGTCGAACTGGGCCTTGAGCTTCTCTTCGCTGGGGTCGACCACCACCTGGGTACGCTCACCGAAGACGAACTCCTCGATCTCCAGAAAGCCCCACAGATCGCTCTGAAAGATCTGCTTGGCGTACATCTCGTACACCTGGCCCTGGTTGAGAAAAATCACCTTGTAGATAGGCTCGCGCTTGCTCATGGATGACGGTCTGGACTGAAGAAGAAAAGAGGGCGCAAATCATAGCACAGCCACCGGGCAGGCAATGCTAGGAAGCCGGCCCTTCGGCCACTATAATGCGCGGTTCTTCGAATCACCCTTTGAGCACGCATGACCAAGAAGCTTTATATCGAAACCCATGGCTGCCAGATGAACGAGTACGACAGCTCGCGCATGGTCGACCTGTTGGGCGAACATCAAGCACTGGAAGTCACCGAGCGCGCGGAAGACGCCGACGTCATCCTGCTCAATACCTGCTCGATCCGCGAGAAGGCCCAGGACAAGGTGTTCTCCCAGCTCGGCCGCTGGCGCGAGCTGAAGCTGGGCAACCCCGACCTGGTGATCGGCGTCGGTGGCTGCGTGGCCAGCCAGGAAGGTGCGGCGATCCGCGACCGCGCACCCTACGTCGACGTGGTATTCGGCCCGCAGACCCTGCACCGCCTGCCAGAGATGATCGACGCCGCGCGCAGCACCAAGTCGCCGCAGGTGGACATTTCCTTCCCGGAAATCGAGAAGTTCGACCGCCTGCCCGAGCCGCGCGTCGACGGCCCCAGCGCCTTCGTCTCGGTGATGGAGGGCTGCAGCAAGTACTGCACCTTCTGCGTGGTGCCCTACACCCGCGGCGAGGAAGTCAGCCGACCGCTGGCCGACGTGCTCGGCGAGATCATTCACCTGGCCGAGAATGGCGTGCGCGAGGTGACCCTGCTCGGCCAGAACGTCAACGGCTACCGCGGCGAGACCGGCGATGGCCGCATCGCCGACTTCGCCGAGTTGCTCTATGCGGTGGCGGCGATCGACGGCATCGACCGCATCCGCTACACCACCAGCCACCCGCTGGAGTTCTCCGACGCGCTGATCCAGGCCCACGCGGAGATTCCCGAGCTGGTCAAATACCTGCACCTGCCGGTGCAGTCGGGCTCGGACCGCATCCTCGCGGCAATGAAGCGCAACCACACCGCCCTGGAATACAAGTCGCGCATCCGCAAGCTGAAGGCCGCGGTGCCGGACATCCTGATCAGCTCGGACTTCATCATCGGCTTTCCCGGCGAGACCGAGAAGGACTTCGAGCAGACCATGAAACTGGTCGAGGAGGTCGGCTTCGACTTCTCCTACTCCTTCGTCTACAGCGCCCGCCCCGGCACCCCGGCCGCGGACCTGGCCGACGACACCCCGGAGGAGCTGAAGAAACAGCGCCTGCAGATCCTGCAGAACCGCATCAACCAGCAGGGCTTCGAGAACAGCCGACGGATGGTCGGCAGCATCCAGCGCATCCTGGTCAGCGACTACTCGAAGAAGGACCCGGGCATGCTCCAGGGCCGCACCGAGAGCAACCGGGTGGTCAACTTCCGCTCGAGCAACCCGCGCCTGATCGGCCAGTTCGTCGACGTGCATATCGACGACGCCCTGCCCCACTCGCTGCGCGGCAGCCTGCTGGGCGAGCAGGCCGACGACTAACTGCCGCCGCCGGGCGGGCAGAGACCCGTCCGGCGCGCGACCAAAGCCGCAGTCGTCCGAGCTTCCCCCGCCGTTCGGCTAGCGCTATTCTTCCTTTCACAACCCCTGCCGACTGGCGGCCATCAGACGACCTTGAACGCACCCATAGAACCCCATCGCTTCATCCTCGAGCCCTTTGAGGCTCGCCGCTTCGCCAACCTCTGCGGGCAATTCGACGAGCACCTGCGCCTGATCGAACAGCGTCTGGGCGTGGAAATTCGCAACCGCGGCAACCAGTTCGAGCTGATCGGCGCCCCGGCCCAGGCCACCTCCGCCGAACAGCTGCTGCGCCGGCTGTACCGCGAAGCCAAGACCACCGAGCTGTCGCCGGACCTGGTCCACCTGTTCCTGCAGGAATCGGGCATCGAAGAACTGGGCAATCCCAATGCCGAGCCCGGCATCACCCTGCGCACCCGCAAGGGCTCCATTCGTCCGCGCGGCGCCAACCAGCAGCGTTACGTCAAGTCGATCCTCGAGCACGACATCAACTTCGGCATAGGCCCGGCCGGCACCGGCAAGACCTACCTGGCCGTGGCCTGCGCGGTGGACGCCCTGGAGCGCGAGCAGGTGCGCCGCATCCTGCTGGTGCGCCCTGCGGTCGAGGCGGGCGAGAAGCTCGGCTTCCTGCCCGGCGACCTGGCGCAGAAGATCGACCCCTACCTGCGCCCACTGTACGACGCGCTCTACGAGATGCTCGGCTTCGAGCAGGTGGCCAAGCTGATCGAGCGCCAGGTGATCGAGATCGCCCCCCTGGCCTACATGCGCGGGCGCACCCTGAACAACAGCTTCATCATCCTCGACGAGAGCCAGAACACCACGATGGAACAGATGAAGATGTTCCTCACCCGCATCGGCTTCGGCTCGACCGCGGTGATCACCGGCGACATCACCCAGGTCGACCTGCCGCGCGGCACCCGCTCCGGCCTGACCCACGTGATCGACGTGCTGCGTGAGGTGCCGGGCATCAGCTTCACCCACTTCAAGCCCAAGGACGTGGTGCGCCACCCCCTGGTGCAGCGCATCGTCGAAGCCTACGAGCGACACGACAACCGCCTGCACGGCAAGGTCGACGACGAGCAGGACAGCGATCATGGTTGAACTCGACCTGCAATTGGCCAGCCAGGCTGGCCAGCTGCCCAGCCAGGCGCAATTCCACGCCTGGTGCGAACTGGCCCTGCGCCAGCGCAGCGCCGACTCCGAGCTGACCATCCGTCTGGTCGATGAGGCCGAGGGCCGCGAGCTCAATCGCACCTATCGCCAGCGCGACTATGCGACCAACGTGCTGTCCTTCCCGGCCGACGTTCCTGACGAAATGCTGGATATCCCGCTGCTCGGCGACCTGGTGATCTGCGCCCCGGTGGTCGCGCGCGAAGCCGGCGAACAGGGCAAGAGCCTGGAGGCGCATTGGGCGCACCTGGTGATTCACGGCTGCCTGCACCTGCTCGGCTACGACCATATCGAGGACGCCGAGGCCGAGGAAATGGAAGCACTGGAACGAACACTGCTCGCCGAGCTGGGTCATCCCGACCCCTATGCCGACGACGAATGACTGCCCACGAGCAAGGACCCCGAGTACCCCCCATGAGCGAAGACCGATCGAGCAACGAGCAGAAGTCCTGGCTGAACAAGCTGACCCAGGCTTTTGCTCACGAGCCGAAAAACCGTCAGGAATTGCTCGAGGTGCTGCGCGACGCGCACCAGAACAAACTGCTCGACAGCGAAGCACTGGCCATCGTCGAGGGCGCCATCCAGGTCGCCGACCTGCAGGTGCGCGACATCATGATCCCGCGCTCGCAGATGATCAGCATCAAGGCCAGCCAGACGCCCAGAGAGTTCCTGCCGTCGATCATCGAGGCCGCCCACTCGCGCTACCCGGTGGTCGGTGAAAGCCTCGACGACGTCATCGGCATCCTCCTGGCCAAGGACCTGCTGCCCCTGCTGCTGCAGGATGACCAGACGGGCTTCAACATCAAGGACCTGCTGCGTCCGGCGACCTTCGTCCCCGAATCCAAGCGCCTCAATGTGCTGCTGCGCGAGTTCCGCGCCAACCACAACCATATGGCGGTGGTGGTCGACGAATACGGCGGCGTCGCCGGCCTGGTGACCATCGAAGACGTGCTCGAGCAGATCGTCGGCGACATCGAGGACGAGCACGATGTCGAGGAGGACAGCTACGTCAAGCCGCTGCCCAGCGGCGACTTCCTGGTCAAGGCGCTGACCCCGATCGACAACTTCAACGAGGCCTTCGACACCCAGTTTTCCGATGACGAGTTCGACACCGTCGGCGGCCTGGTGATGAGCGCCTTCGGCCACCTGCCCAAGCGCAACGAGGTGACCGAGATCGGCGACTTCCGCTTCCGCGTGCTCAACGCCGACAGCCGGCGCATCCACCTGCTGCGCCTGAGCCCGGTCAGCCGCTGAGGCGCACAGGCCGGCGCGCGTCCGGCGCCCGGCCTGCCCCCCAGCGCGCAACCGGCCGGGGCTTGCGCGGATTCGCGCCGGCCCAGCTTCCCCCTCCCGGCATTCCGCTCTACCCTTGCGCCACCCCAATCCAAGGATCTGCACGCGATGCACTGGATAACTCGCTCCGGCTGGCCGGGCAACCTGATCGCCCTGTTCGCCGGCGCCATCACCCCGCTGGCCCTCGCGCCCTTCGACCTCTGGCCACTGGCCCTGGTCTCCATCGCCCTGTTCTACCTCGGCCTGCGCGAGCTCGCACCCCGCCAGGCCGCAGCACGCGGCTGGTGCTACGGCTTCGGCCTGTTCGCCGCCGGCACCAGCTGGGTCTACGTCAGCATCCATGACTATGGCGCCGCCTCGCCGCCCCTGGCGGCCCTGCTGACCCTGGGCTTCGTGGCAGGTCTGGGCCTGTTCTTCGCCCTGGCCGCCTGGCTCTGGGCGCGCTGGTTACGCCGCAGCGAGGCGCCGTTGGCCGATACCCTGGCGTTTGCCGCCCTGTGGCTGGCGCAGGAGGCCTTCCGCGGCTGGTTTCTCACCGGCTTCCCCTGGCTCTATGCCGGTTACAGTCAGCTCGACGGCCCACTGGCCGGGCTGGCGCCCCTGGGCGGCGCCTGGCTGATCTCCTTCGTCCTGGCGCTGAGCGCCGCGCTGCTGGTCAACCTGCCCCAGCTGCGCGCACGCAAGGCCTTTCTCATCACCGGTATCGTCTTGCTGCTGGCGCCCTGGATCACCGGCCTCGCCCTCAAGCAGCATGCCTGGACCAGCCCCGCCGGCGCGCCACTGAAGGTCGCGGCAATACAGGGCAACGTCGAGCAGAACCTCAAGTGGGATCCGGCCCAGCTCAATGCGCAGCTGGCGCTGTACCGCGACCTGACGTTCAGCGCCCAACCCAGCGACCTGATCGTCTGGCCGGAAACCGCGGTGCCGGTGCTCAAGGAACAGGCCGGCGGCTACCTGGCGGTGATGGACCGTTTCGCCCGCGAACGTCAGGCCGCACTGATCACCGGCGTCCCCATCCGCCAGGCCAACGATCGCGGCGAGCCGCGCTACTACAACGCCGTCAGCGTGTTCGGCGAGGGCGGCGGCGACTACCTGAAGCAGAAACTGGTGCCGTTCGGCGAGTACGTGCCGCTGCAGGAGCTGCTGCGCGGTCTGATCGCCTTCTTCGACCTGCCGATGTCGGATTTCGCCCGAGGCAGCCACGACCAGGCCCTGCTGCGGGCCAAGGGCTACCGGGTTGCCACCTACATCTGCTACGAAGTGGTCTACCCCGAGTTCGCCGCCGGCCTCGCCGCGCAGAGCCAGTTGCTGCTGACGGTGAGCAACGACGCCTGGTTCGGCCGCTCGATCGGCCCCTTGCAGCACCTGCAGATGGCGCAGATGCGCGCCCTCGAGGCCGGACGCTGGATGATCCGCGCCACCAACAACGGCATGACCGCACTGATCGACCCCTTCGGCCGAGTCAGCGCGCAGCTGCCGCAGTTCCAGCAGGGCGTGCTGTACGGCGAGGTGGTGCCCATGCAGCGGCTCACCCCCTACCTGCAGTATCGCTCCTGGCCGCTGCTGATTCTCTGCGCCCTGCTGCTGGCCTGGGCGCTGCTGGCCAGCCGCATGGCCAAGACCCTCTGAACACACCCCGCGCCCAGCCGGCGCGGGCCGCTTACTCGCGGCCCGACTCTGCGCCGTAGAACAACGGGTAGGCGAGCAGACCGAGCGCCTCGTTGAGCAACAGGCCGCTCTGCCACAGAGCCTTGGCCTCGGGTAGCCAACCGCCGACAGGGCGGCCATTGGCCACGCCGAGAAAGCCCAGCGGCGCCGTCATCACCGCCAGCCCTTGCTGCTCGAAACACCACCGCGCCCGCGGCATGTGCCAGGCCTGGGTGACCAGCAGGACCCGCTCCATGCCGGCCGACTTGAGCAGCGCGGCGCTGTAGACGGCGTTTTCCCAGGTGGTCCGGCTGCGCCCCTCTTGCCAGCGCGCCTTCACCCCGAAGTCACGCTCCAGCACCTGCGCCATCAACGCGGCCTCGCTGGGCGGCTGACCGAAGTGCAGGCCACCGCTGATCAGCAACGGCAGGCCGCTGGCCTTGGCCAGGCGCGCACCATAGCGCAAGCGTTCCAGCGCCAGCGGACTGGGCTGATCGCCACCCCAGGCCGGGTCGTCCCGTTCGCGTCCGGCGCCAAGCACCACGATGGCATCGACCTGGCCAGCCAGTGCCGGCCAGCGCGCCTCGGCCATGGCGGGCTCGCGCTCGAGCAGGCGCGCCGACCACTCCACGGTGACCGGCAGGCTCAGCAGCCACAGCCCCGCCACAGCCGCGACGAAGCAGCCCGCAGCCAGGCGCGGAAAGCGCCTGCGCAAGCACCAGGCCGCCAGCAGCAGGAGCAACAGCCCGCCCGGCGGCATCAGCAGTTGCTTGAGGATGTAGCGAATCGGCATCACGCACCTCCATCGGGTGCGCGGAGCCTAGCGGGGATTTCTCGCTCGGAAAAGCTGCGAACCGCAGGACCGGCAGGCGTGCACAGCGTCAGTCGCCTGCCAGTCGGCGACCACTCCACAGAGGGCGCAACAGAGCTGAACCCGCTGCGAAGTCAATGGCTTGGACTTGGTCAGTTGCCGGTGGGCCGAGAGCCTGGCGAGCGGGCGGCGCTTGACCGCTTGCTTTGGCCAATGCTCGATCACCGCCAACTCCTCTGCTGCGGCATGCCAGCCGCGCAGCCAGTTGAGGTCGCGCGCCTGATAGGCGCGAATCAGCTCCAGTTCGGCCAGGGTCAGATCACGCAACTCCAGCTCGCACCCCGAACCTGCGGACTGGCATTCATCGCTTTCCGCTTCATCCAGGGCCAGGGCCAGACGCTGCAACAACCGCTCGTACAAACCACCGCTTCCCTGCGCTCTGCGCAACTCTCCCATAGTAAAACCCCTCACGGGCTCGGTTGGACAGCCCATATATCAAGCTTAGCGGCCACCTTCCGGGCGGTCGGATCCAGCGACAGACGGCGCGCGCAGGCTGGCAATGGCAAAGCCAGGCGCAATCAGGGTTTCCCTCAGCCGAGGGGGGTCATGTATGCTACGGCGTTTACCGAAAGCCCCCATTCCTCAGCGCCAGTAGCCATGCACGAACAGTATCAGCCACGCGAAATCGAAGCCGCCGCGCAATCCCACTGGGACGCGCAGAAATCCTTTGTAGTGAGTGAACAGCCGGGCAAGGACACCTTCTATTGCCTGTCGATGTTCCCCTACCCGAGCGGCAAGCTGCACATGGGTCACGTGCGCAACTACACCATCGGCGACGTGATCGCCCGCTACCAGCGCATGCAGGGCAAGAACGTGCTGCAGCCGATGGGCTGGGACGCCTTCGGCATGCCGGCGGAAAACGCCGCGATGAAGAACAAGGTCGCGCCGGCCAAGTGGACCTACGAGAACATCGACTACATGAAGACCCAGCTCAAGAGCCTGGGCCTGGCCATCGACTGGTCGCGCGAAGTCACCACCTGCAAGCCGGACTACTACCGCTGGGAACAGTGGCTGTTCACCCGCCTGTTCGAGAAGGGCGTTATCTACCGCAAGAACGGCACCGTCAACTGGGACCCGGTCGACCAGACCGTACTGGCCAACGAGCAGGTCATCGACGGCCGCGGCTGGCGCTCTGGCGCGCTGATCGAGAAGCGCGAGATCCCCATGTACTACTTCAAGATCACCGCCTACGCGGATGAACTCTTGAACAGCCTGGACGAACTGGATGGCTGGCCCGAGCAGGTCAAGACCATGCAGCGCAACTGGATCGGCAAGTCGCGCGGCATGGAAGTCAGCTTCCCCTATGACCAGGCCAGCATCGGCGAGAGCGGCACGCTCAAGGTCTTCACCACCCGCCCCGACACCCTGATGGGCGCCACCTACGTGGCGGTGGCCGCCGAGCACCACCTGGCCACCCTGGCGGCCAAGGACAATGCCGAGCTGCAGGCCTTCATCGACGAATGCAAGCGTGGCGGCGTCGCCGAAGCCGACATCGCCACCCAGGAGAAGAAGGGCCTGGCCACCGGCCTGTTCGTCGAGCACCCGCTGACCGGCGAGAAGCTGCCGGTGTGGGTCGCCAACTACGTGCTGATCCACTACGGCGACGGCGCGGTGATGGCCGTGCCGGCCCACGACGAGCGCGACTTCGAGTTCGCCCACAAATACGACCTGCCGATCAAGCCGGTGATCCGCACCAGCGCCGGCGACGAGACCCCAGCCCCCTGGCAGGACGCCTACGGCGAGCACGGCCAGCTGATCAACTCCGGCGCATTCGACGGCCTGGACTTCGAAGGCGCCTTCGACGCCATCGAAGTGGCCCTGCAGAACAAGCAGCTCGGCCAGGCGCGCACCCAGTTCCGCCTGCGCGACTGGGGCATCAGCCGCCAGCGCTACTGGGGCTGCCCGATCCCGATCATCCACTGCGACAGCTGCGGCGACGTACCGGTGCCGGAAGACCAGCTGCCGGTGGTGCTGCCCGAAGACGTGGTGCCCGACGGCGCCGGCAGCCCGCTGGCACGCATGCCCGAGTTCTACCAGTGCAGCTGCCCGAAATGCGGCGCGCCGGCCAAGCGCGAAACCGACACCATGGACACCTTCGTCGAATCGTCCTGGTACTTCGCCCGCTACGCCAGTCCGCAGTACACCGGCGGCATGGTCGATCCGGCGGCGGCCAACCACTGGCTGCCGGTGGACCAGTACATCGGCGGCATCGAGCACGCCATCCTGCACCTGCTGTACGCGCGCTTCTTCCACAAGCTGATGCGCGACGAAGGCCTGCTGTCGTCCAACGAGCCGTTCAAGAACCTGCTGACCCAGGGCATGGTGGTCGCCGATACCTACTACCGCCTGGCGGATAACGGCGGCAAGGACTGGTTCAACCCGGCCGACGTCATCGTCGAGCGCGACGCCAAGGGCAAGGTCATCGCCGCCAAGCTCGCCAGCGACGACCTGCCGGTGGAGATCGGCGGCACCGAGAAGATGTCCAAGTCGAAGAACAACGGCGTCGACCCGCAGGCCATGATCGATGCCTACGGCGCCGACACCTGCCGCCTGTTCATGATGTTCGCCTCGCCGCCGGACATGAGCCTGGAATGGTCCGACTCCGGCGTCGAGGGCGCCAGCCGCTTCCTGCGCCGCGTCTGGCGCCTGGCCCAGGCTCACGTCAGCGCCGGCCTGCCCGGCGCGCTGGACAAGGCGACGCTGAGCGACGCGCAGAAGGAGGTGCGCCGCGCCATCCACCTGGCGATCAAGCAGGCCAGCACCGATATCGGCCAGCACCACAAGTTCAACACCGCCATCGCCGCGGTGATGACCCTGATGAACGTGCTGGAGCGCACCTCGCTGGACAGCGCCCAGGATCGCGCCCTGCAACAGGAAGGCCTGGAAACCGTGGCCCTGCTGCTCGCCCCGATCGCCCCGCACATCTGCCACACGCTGTGGCACGAACTGGGCCACGAGGGCGCGATCATCGATGCACCCTGGCCGGCCGTGGACGAGGCCGCCCTGGTGCAGGACAGCCTGACCCTGGTGATCCAGGTCAACGGCAAGCTGCGCGGCCAGATCGAGATGCCGGCCAGCGCCAGCCGCGAAGAGGTCGAGGCGGCGGCGCGGGTCAACGAGAACGTGCTGCGCTTCACCGAAGGCCTGACGATCCGCAAGGTCATCGTGGTGCCGGGCAAGCTGGTCAATATCGTCGCCAACTGATTTAACAGGCCAATGGGGATAGCAAAGATGATGAAACGGAATCTGTTGGTAATCGGCCTGTCTGCGTTGCTCGGCGCCTGCGGCTTCCAGCTGCGCGGCACCGGCGAGGTCGACTTCGCCCTCAAGGAACTCGACCTCAGCGCGCGCAACGCCTATGGCGATACCACCCAGCAGCTGCGCGACGTGCTCGAGAGCAACGGCGTCAAGGTCTATCCCGGCGCGCCCTACCGCCTGGTGCTGAGCAACGAGAGCGAGCAGCGGCGCACCGCCAGCTACACCAGCTCCGCCCGTAGCGCCGAGAACGAGCTGACCACCACCCTCGATTATGAGATCCGCGGGACGCAGAACCTGCTGCTGATGAGCAACCAGCTGGAGGTACAGAGCTTCTATTCTCAGGACAGCAACAACCTGATCGGCTCCGACGAGGAGGCCCGTCAGCTGCGCCAGGAAATGCGCCGCGAGCTGATTCAGCAGCTGGTTCAGCGCCTGCGCCTGGTGACGCCGGAGCAGCTCGAGCAGCTGCAACGCACCGCCGAGGCCAAGGCCAAGGCGGAAGCCGAGGCACTGGAGGCCGCTCGCCAGCGCGCCGCCGCACAGCCACAGCAGTCACCACTGCAGCCCGCCCCTTAAGGCGCCCGGGGCCGCCACGCGGCCCCGCCCAGACGCTCGATGAAACTCAACCCCGCGCAACTCGGCAAACACCTGCAGGGCAACCTGGCGCCGGTGTATGTGGTCAGTGGCGATGAGCCGCTGCTCTGCCAGGAAGCCTGCGACGCCATCCGCGCTGCCTCCCGCCAGCAGAACTTCAGCGAGCGCCAGGTATTCAACGCCGAGGCCAACTTCGACTGGGGCAATCTGCTGCAGGCCGGCGCCAGCCTCTCGCTGTTCGCCGACAAGCGCCTGCTGGAACTGCGCCTGCCGTCCGGCAAGCCCGGGGACAAGGGCGCCCAGGCCCTGCTGCAGTACCTCAGCCGACCGCCGGAAGACACCGTGCTGCTGATCAGCCTGCCCAAGCTCGATGGCAGCGCCCAGAAGACCAAGTGGGCCAAGGCCCTGATCGACGGGCCGCATAGCCAGTTCCTGCAGGTCTGGCCGGTGGATGCCCACCAGCTGCCGCAATGGATCCGCCAGCGCCTGGCCCAGGCCGGCCTGAGCGCCAGCCAGGAAGCGGTGGAGATGATCGCCGTGCGCGTGGAAGGCAACCTGCTGGCGGCGGCCCAGGAGATCGAGAAACTCAAGCTGCTCGCCGAAGGCGGCCAGATCGATGCCGGCACCGTGCATGCCGCGGTGGCCGACAGCGCCCGCTTCGACGTGTTCGGCCTGATCGACGCGGCCCTGGGCGGCGAGTCCGCCCACGCCCTGCGCATGCTCGAGGGCCTGCGCGGCGAAGGGGTGGAGCCGCCGGTGATTCTCTGGGCCCTGGCCCGCGAATTGCGCCTGCTGGCCAATATCGCCCAGCAGCATGGTCAGGGCGTGCCCCTGGACAAGGCCTTCAGCTCGGCACGCCCGCCGGTCTGGGACAAGCGCCGACCGCTGCTCAGCAAGGCCCTGCAGCGCCACAGCGCCGCCCGCTGGGCGCAACTGCTGCTCGATGCCCAGCGCATCGACGCCCAGATCAAGGGCCAGGCCGCCGGCGACCCCTGGAGCGGCCTGAGCCTGCTGACCCTGGCCATCTGCGGCCAGCGCCTGGGGCTGCCCCGCGACACCGGCTATTGATCGTCACGCGCCGGCACCACCGCCCGCTGGACATTTTTTGATCAACGGATCATCATCGCGACGCCCGCAGCCGGCGGGCGGACGCCGAGGACCCACCATGGCCAAGAAAACCAAGCATGGCCCGAACAAGGCCAAATCCCTGATCGCCCAACCCCTGTTTCGCTGTCGCCAGCAAACCCCGGGCAAAGGCAAAGGCAGCTATCGCCGCGAAACCTCCCAGCAGCCCTGGGAGGTTTCATTCTTTATGGCGGCCTGAAAGCCCCGCCCCAAGCGCCTACGGCGCCTCAGGCATGCTAAGGTAGCGACCTGCAAAACCCATTGAGATCACCATGTCCAGCCTGTTTCTTCGTGGCCTGTCCCACACCGCCGCGGCCTCTTGTCTCCTGTTGTTGTGCGCCTGCAGCGAGGTGCCGGCACAACCGCTGCCCAGCCCCTCCACCGCCCAGGCCGACACCCCGGTGACGCCGACTGCCGTCGAACCGGTCCTGAGCTTCGAGCAATGGCGCAGCCTGCTGCGCAGTGACGCCATCGCCGCCGGCATCGCCGCCGAGCTATTCGATCGCGCCTTTGCCGGCGTCAGCCCCAATCCGGACGTGCTGGCAGCCGACAGCAGCCAACCCGAATTCACCCGCCCGGTGTGGGAATACCTCGACGGCGCCGTCTCGCCCAGCCGCATCGCCCAGGGCCGCAGCCTGCTCGAGCAGCATCGCGCCAGCCTGAGCAGGATCGAGCAGCGCTATGCCGTGGACGACGAGGTGCTGGTAGCGATCTGGGGCCTGGAAAGCAACTTCGGCAGCAATATCGGCAATCACAGCGTGATCCGCTCGCTCGCTACCCTGGCCTTCCAGGGCCGGCGCCAGGCCTTCTGGCGCAGCCAGCTGCTGGCCGTGCTGCAGATCCTCCAGCACGGTGACATCAGCCCCGAGCGCCTGGTCGGCTCCTGGGCCGGCGCCATGGGGCAGACCCAGTTCATGCCGACCACCTACAACCAGCATGCGGTGGATTTCGACGGCGACGGCCGCCGCGACCTGTGGAACTCGCCGGTCGACGCCCTGGCCTCGGCAGCCCACTACCTGCAGGCCTCGGGCTGGCAGCAAGACCAGCCCTGGGGCTTCGAGGTCAAGCTGCCGGAGCGCTTCGACTACAGCCTGGCCGACCCGGACAACCGCCGCAGCCTGGCCGAGTGGTTCGCGCTGGGCATCAGCCCCATGGGCCCGACAGGCAGCGGCCTGCGCCAGACGAGCAGCGCCACCCTGCTGCTGCCGGCCGGGCATCGCGGCCCGGCCTTCCTGCTGCTGAACAACTTCCGCAGCATCCTCAAGTACAACAACTCGACCTCCTACGCCCTGGCGATTGGCCTGCTGGCCGATGGCCTGCGCGGTGGCGCTGGCGTCAAGGCCAGCTGGCCCCGCGGCGAGCGCCAGCTCGGCCGCAGCGAACGCATCGAGTTGCAGGAAAGGCTGGCACGCAATGGCCTGGAGCCCGGCCCGGCCGACGGCATCATCGGCGCCAATACGCGCAAGGCGGTGCGCGCCTTCCAGCAGCTGCAGGGACAGCCAGCCGACGGCTACCCGAACCACCAGCTGCTCGAGTTGCTGCGCCAGCGCTGAGTGCAGCGTGCAGCGTGCAGCGTGCAGCGTGCAGCGTGCAGCGTGCAGCGTGCAGCGTGCAACAAGGCGACCCCAGGGTCGCCTTTTTTCATGTCGCCAGCGTTCGCCCGTCGATAGGCGCGTGTCTCTTGTCTCGCGCGGCGCGCCGGCTGATGGAGGGCCCACCGCACCACCAGCAGAGCTGGCCGCCGGGCGGCGCAAACCGCTTCTGTGATAAACTTCGCGGCGGCCACAAGCCTCTCGCCAATTGGAGCCTCTACCGGAGTCCAGATTTCCGATGTCAGACAGCAAACCCGTCGCCAGCGGTGACAAATTCCGCACCGTCCAGGGCATCACCGCGATCAAGGATGGCCAGAAGCGCCGTGCCGCCGCCGAACCCCAGGTATTCGAACCCAAGCCCAAATGGCTGCGGGTCAAGGCGCCTGGCGGCAGCCGCTTCGAAGCAGTCAAGCGCAACGTCGGCGAGCACCGTCTGAGCACCGTCTGCCAGGAATCGCACTGCCCGAACATGGGCGAATGCTGGTCCAACGGCACCGCCACCATCATGCTGATGGGCTCGGTGTGCACCCGGGCGTGCCGCTTCTGCGCGGTGGATACCGGCAACCCGAATGGCTGGCTGGACCAGGAAGAGCCGCAGAACACGGCCAAGTCCGTCGAGCTGATGGCGCTGCGCTATATCGTGCTGACCTCGGTGGATCGCGACGACCTCGATGATGGCGGCGCCAGCCACTACGCCACCTGCGTGCGCGCGATCAAGAGAAATACCCCGCAGGTGGTGGTGGAAGCCCTGACCCCGGACTTCGACGGCGACCTGCAGGCCATCGAACAGGTGGTGGATTCCGGCCTCGAGGTGTTCGCGCAGAACGTCGAAACGGTCAAGCGCCTGACCCACGTGGTGCGTGACCCGCGCGCCGGCTACGAGAAGACCCTGAACGTACTGGCACATGCCAAGCGCCACCGCCCGGACGTGCTGACCAAGACCAGCCTGATGCTGGGCCTGGGCGAAACCGATGAAGAGGTCGTGGAAACCATGGACGACCTGCGCGCCGTCGGCGTGGACATCCTCACCCTCGGCCAGTACCTGCAGCCCACCCGCAACCACCTGCCGGTCAAGCGCTGGGTCAGCCCCGAAGAGTTCAATCGCTTCCGCGAGATCGGCCTGGCAAAGGGCTTCATGGAAGTCGCCGCCGGCCCCCTGGTGCGTTCCAGCTACCGGGCCGACAAGGTGTTCGAGAAGAACAACCTGGGCCTGGCCGCACCGGTGCCGGTACCGGGCCAGGACGTTGACGCCAGCCTGATTCCGACTCTCAATCTGAACTGATCGCTTGCCTTCCCCGGATTACGCCTTCGGCTGATCCGGGTTACGGGGTGGCGTACCCCAGCCGCTGGCGCAGCGCTTGCTCGAGGCGCTGCGTCACCTCCTCGAAGGCCGGCGGTACATCGAGCAGATCCCGCAGCTGGACCATTTTCAGCCCCGCATAGCCGCAGGGGTTGATCCGCCAGAAGGGCGACATGTCCATGTCCACATTGAGCGCCAGGCCGTGGAACGAGCAGCCGCGGCTGACCCTCAGGCCCAACGAGGCGATCTTGTCGCCGTCGACGTACACCCCGGGCGCATCGGCCTTCGGCGCCGCCGCCACGCCATAGCTGGCCAGCACATCCACCAGGCTCTGCTCCATCGCGGTGACCAGCTCGCGCACGCCCAGGTTCAGGCGGCGCAGATCCAGCAGCAGGTAGGCCACCAGCTGGCCCGGGCCATGGTAGGTGACCTGGCCGCCGCGCTCGACCTGAATCACCGGAATGTCGCCCGGCGCCAACAGGTGCTCGGGCTTGCCGGCCTGGCCCTGGGTGAAGACCCGGGGATGCTGCAGCAGCCAGATTTCATCGGGCGTCAGCGCGTCGCGCTCGGCGGTCAGCCGGCGCATCGCGTCCAGGGTCGGCAGATAGTCCACCACGCCAAGATGGCGTACGACCAGCTCGGACACTAGAGCACCATGTGCACGCGGCCGGTGGCGCGCAGGTCGACGTGGATGGCCTGCAGCTGCTCGACGCCGGTGGCGGTGATCAGCACCTGCACCGAGAGGAAACGGCCATTGCGGCTGTCGCGCACCACCAGGGAGGTCGCGTCGAGGTCCGGCGCGTGGCGCTGGATCACCTCGACCACCAGCTCGGCGAAGCCCTCGCCGGCGTCGCCGATCACCTTGATCGGATAGCGTTCGCAGGGGAATTCGATTTTCGGGGCTTTTGCTTCGGTATCGGTCATGGCATCAGCGGGCTTGTGGCCCGTCCAGAAGAGCGCGCCCCGGGTTGAGGGCGCGCGAGGGCAGAATCAATTGAACAGTCCGTAGAAGAACAGGCGAATGCTATCCCACAGGCGGCGCAGCAGGCCACCCTCGTCGACGGACTCCAGGGCCACCAGGTCGGCGCTGTGCACCACCTCGTCACCCAGTTTCACCTCGACCTTGCCGATCACTTCGCCCTGCTGGATCGGCGCCATCAGTTGCGGATTGAGGGTCATGCCCGCCTGCAGCTTGTCCAGCTGGCCCTTGGGCAGGGTCAGGGTCAGATCGCTGGCCAGACCGGCCTTGAGCAGGCTGGAGGTGCCTTTCCAGACCTGGGCCTGGGTCAGCTCGGCGCCCTTCTGGTAGAAGGTGCGGGTCTCGAAGAAGCGGAAACCATAGGTCAGCAGCTTCTGCGTCTCGGCGGCGCGGGCCTGCTCGCTGTTGGTACCGAACACCACCGAGATCAGGCGCATGCCGTCACGCACCGCGGAGGACACCAGGCAGTAGCCGGCCTCGTCGGTATGCCCGGTCTTCAGGCCGTCGACGGTCTTGTCACGCCACAGCAGCAGGTTGCGATTGGGCTGCTTGATGCCGTTCCAGAGGAACTCTTTCTGCGCGTAGATCGCATAGTGCTGCGGGTCTTCGTAGATGATCGCGCGCGCCAGCTTGGCCATGTCCTTGGCCGACGAGTAGTGCTCCGGGTCCGGCCAGCCGGTGGCGTTGCGGAACTGGCTGTTGCTCATGCCCAGGCGTTCGGCGGTGGCATTCATCATGTCGGCGAAGGCTTCTTCGCTGCCGGCGATATGCTCGGCCAGGGCCACGCTGGCGTCGTTGCCGGACTGGATGATGATGCCGTGCAGCAGGTCGTCGACCGCGACCTCCTTGCCGACCTCGATGAACATCTTCGAGCCGCCCATGCGCCAGGCCTTCTCGCTGATGCGGACCAGGTCGCTGCCCTTGATCTGGCCGCGATTGATGTCCAGGGTCGCCAGGTAGGCGGTCATCAGCTTGGTCAGGCTGGCCGGCGGCAGGCGCTCGTCGGCATTGTGCTCGATCAGGACGTTGCCGCTGGCCGCATCCATCAACACATAGGACTTGGCCGCCAGCTGCGGCGGCGCCGGGATCACCATCTGGCTGGCCCAGGCGGCCGGCGCGATGAGCAGCAGAAGGGACAAGAAAACGCGTTGCGCAAAGCTGGTGGTATTCATCCGTCTCTCGAGTGTGCGATGGGTGGAACAGGCCCCGCAGGGCAAATGGTGTGGCGCCGGCCAGGCTCGGAGCGCCTGGAGATGGCTCAATGCTTAGTCAGGGTAATGGCCGAATAGTGCCCATCAATCGGCCTTTACCAGGGTCGGCTGGCCCAGATTGGCCAGGCGCAGGCTGTCCTGCAACTGCTCAGCCTCGCCCCGGCTGCCGATCGGCCCCAGGCGCACGCGATGCAGGATCTGCTGGTTGCGCACCACTGAGCTGATGAAGACCGGGGCAGCCACGGTCTCGCTCAAGCGGGCCTTGAGCAGCTCCGCAGCGTCCGGATTGGCGAAGGCGCCCACTTGGAGATACAGGCCAGAGACTGCGACTGAAGCGTTTTTTTTTGCGTCTATCTGCACCGGCAGGACGGCGGCGGCATGCTGCTGCGGGGGCGGCGAATACTGCTCGAGCGCCGGCGCCAGCGGCTGGGCGACCGCCTGTGCCTTCACCACCGGCTGCGCTGCGGCCAGCATCATCGGCACCGGCCGGCCCTGCTGGGCCCACCACTCATGCGGGTCGATGCCCTCGACCTTGACCCGCGCCGTGCCGCTTTCGGCGTAGCCGAGCTTTTTCGCCGCGGCGAAGGACAGGTCGATGATCCGGTCCGAATAGAAGGGGCCGCGGTCGTTGACCCGCAGGATCACGCTGCGCTGGTTGTCCAGGTTGGTCACCCGCACATAGCTGGGCAGCGGCAGGGTCTTGTGCGCGGCGGTCATGCCATAGAGGTCGTAGGCCTCGCCATTGGCGGTGGCCTGGCCATGGAACTTGGTGCCATACCAGGACGCAGTGCCGACGGCGCTGTAGCGGCGGGCATCGCTGATCGGGTAGTAGGTCTTGCCCAGCACGGTGTAGGGGTTGGCCTTGAACGCGCCGTTGTGCGGCATTGGCACCGCGTCGTGGATCTTCGAGACATCGACGTCCCACCAGGGCGCGCCGTCCTTGTGCGGTCGGCTGTAGTCGCCGGGACCGGAGAGGCTCGCACCGGGTTTCAGCGGCGCCACCGGCTGCGGCGAGCGGGTGGACGAACAGCTCGCCAGCAACAGCGCCAGGCCACCATAGGCGGCGATTTTGCACGAAGCACGCAGCATCAGTGGTGCCCCCGTGCGTCGGCCAGCAGCTCGGCCAGCTGGTTGACCGCCATGGCGTACATCACGCTGCGGTTGTAGCGGGTGATGACGAAGAAGTTCGGCAGCCCCAGCCAGTATTCGTCACCCTCGGCGCCCTCCAGGCGAAAGGCGGTGACCGGCAGATCGTCGCTCAGGGCATCGCGGCTCGACCAACCCAGCGCGCGCAACTCGCCGAGGTTGTTCACCGGGTCCAGGCCGGGGGTCAGGCCCTGCTCGACCTGCTCGCCGCTGACCCGGGCGACGCTGACCACCGGTTCGCCGGCCTGCCAGCCATGGCGCTGGAAATAACTGGCGACGCTGCCGATGGCGTCCACCGGGTTGTTCCAGATATTGATCTGGCCATCGCCATCGAAGTCCACCGCGTAGGCGCGGAAGCTGCTCGGCATGAACTGCGGCAGGCCCATGGCGCCGGCATAGGAGCCGGTGAGGCTGAGCGGGTCGACCTGCTCCTCGCGCGCCAGCATGAGGAACTCGCGCAGCTCCTTGCGAAAGAAGGGCGCACGCGGCGGATAATCGAAGGCCAGGGTGGACAGCGCATCGAGCACCCGATAGCCACCGGTATTGCCGCCGTAGAAGGTCTCCACGCCGATGATCGCCACTATGACCTGGGCCGGCACGCCGTATTCCTGCTCGGCGCGCTCCAGGGTCGCCTGGTGCTCGCGCCAAAAGTCCACGCCACGGGCGATGCGCGAGTCGGTAATGAAGATCGGCCGGTAGTCCTTCCACGGCTTGACCTTCTCCGCCGGGCGCGAGATGGCGTCGAGGATCGATTGCTTGCGCTGGGCCTCGGCGAACAGACGCGTCAGCTGTTCGCCGGCGAAGCCGTATTCGCGGGTCATTTCGGCGACGAACTCGGCGACCTGCGGCGAACCCTCATAGTCCGCGGCCAGGGCCGGCCCAGTCGCGCCAAGCGCAGCCGCCAGGCCGAGCCAATGTGCATGCCGGGCGAGCCGGTCGCGCAATCTTTGCATCGAATTCATAACCCCAATCAGACCTGAGTAATCCACTTTCGGTGAGTGTGGATCGACATCAAGATGCCAAATCCGGCGAGCAAGGTGATCAGCGAGGTGCCACCGTAGCTGATGAACGGCAGCGGCACCCCCACCACCGGCAGCAACCCGCTGACCATGCCGATATTGACGAAAACGTAAACGAAGAACGTCATGGTCAGGGCGCCGGCCAGCAGCTTACCGAACAGCGTCTGCGCCTGCACGGTAATCACCAGGCCGCGACTGATCAGCAGCAGGTACATCAGCAACAGCAGGCAGACCCCGACCAGGCCGAACTCCTCGGCGAGTACGGCAATGATAAAGTCCGTGTGGCTTTCCGGCAAAAAATCCAGGTGCGACTGGGTGCCCTGCAGCCAGCCCTTGCCCCACACGCCGCCCGAACCGATCGCCGCCTTCGACTGGATGATGTTCCAGCCGCTGCCCAGCGGGTCGCTCTCCGGATTGAGGAAGGTCAGCACCCGCTGCTTCTGGTATTCGCGCAGGACGAAGAACCACATGCCCACCGCCACCGGCACCAGCGCCGCCACCGCGCCGAGGATCCAGCGCCACTGCAGCCCGGCGATGAACAGGACGAAGGCGCCGGAGGCGATCACCAGCAGCGAGGTGCCCAGATCCGGCTGCAGCAGGATCAGCACGAAGGGCATGCCGATCAGCGCCAGGCTGATGCCGATGTGCTTCAGGCTTGGCGGCAGGTTGCGCTTGGACAGGTACCAGGCGATGGTCGCCGGCATGATGATCTTCATGAATTCCGAGGGTTGGAAGCGAATCACCCCGGGGATGTTGATCCAGCGCGTAGCACCCATGGCGTTGTGGCCCATCACGTCCACCGCCACCAGCAGACCGACCCCGGCGACATAGGCCAGAGGCACCCAGCGGGCCATGAAGCGCGGCTCGAACTGGGCGATGACGAGCATGCCGAATAAGCCGATACCGAAGGAACTGGCCTGCTTGATCAGCAGGTCGAGGTTCTTGCCGCTGGCCGAATAGAGGATGAACAGGCTGCCGGCCGCCAGCATCAGCAACAGCAACAGCAGGATGCCGTCGACATGCAGGCGCTGCAGCAGGCTGGCGCGGCGGCGCAACACGTCCTCGTCGGACAGGGTTCGATCGAAATTGCTGTTCATCGCTGGCCCACCTCGGCTATCGGCGGCCTGGCGTACTCGGCCTTGAGCTGGCCGTCGGCATTCAGCAACCAGGCATCCATCACCTGCTTGACCACCGGCGCGGCCACGCCCGAGCCGGACTCGCCATTCTCGACCATGACCGCCACGGCGATCTGCGGGTTCTCCACCGGGGCGAAGGCGACGAACAGCGCGTGGTCGCGATGTCGCTCCTGGATCTTGTTGCGGTCGTACTTCTCGCCCTGCTTGATCGCCACCACCTGCGCGGTGCCGCTCTTGCCGGCGATCCGGTAGACCGCCGAGTCCCCGACCTTGCGCGCGGTGCCGCGCGCCCCGTGCATCACCTGCTCCATGCCGAAGCGGGCGTAATCCCAGAACCTGGCGTCGCGCAGCCGGATATCCGGCATGGGCTCGGCGTCGACCGGCGCCTGGCCTTCGATGCTCTTGGCCAGGTGCGGGCGGATCCACTTGCCGCGGTTGGCCATCAGGGTCACCGCCTGGGCCAGCTGCAACGGGGTGGTCTGCATGTAGCCCTGGCCGATCCCGAGGATCAGGGTCTCACCCGGGTACCAGGGCTGGCGGTAACGCGCACGCTTCCACTCGCGCGACGGCATCAGCCCGGCGGTTTCCTCGAACATGTCCAGCGAGACCCGCTGACCGAGGCCGAAGCGGCTCATGTAGTCGTGCATGCGATCGATGCCCATCTTGTGGGCCAGGTCGTAGAAGTAGGTGTCGTTGGAACGCATGATCGCCGTTTCCAGGTTCACCCAGCCGTCGCCGCTGCGGTTCCAGTTGCGGTACTTGTGGCTGTGGGTCGGCAGCTGGTAGAAGCCGGGGTCAAACACCCGCGAGGACGGGGTGATCACCCCGGCATCCAGCCCTGCCACCGCCATCATCGGCTTGACCGTCGAGCCCGGCGGATACAGGCCGCGCAGCACCCGGTTGTACAGCGGCCGGTCGATGGAATCGCGCAGCTCGGCGTAGGCCTTGAAACTGATGCCGGTGACGAAGGGGTTGGGATCGAAGCTCGGCTGGCTGACCATCGCCAGCACCTCGCCGGTGGCCGGCTGGATCGCCACTATGGCGCCACGGCGACCGCCCAGGGCCGCCTCGGCCGCCTCCTGCAGGCGCACGTCGAGGGTCAGGGTGAGGTCCTTGCCGGGCAGCGGGTCGGTGCGCTTGAGCACCCGCAGCACTCGGCCACGGGCATTGGTCTCGACTTCCTCGTAGCCCACCTCGCCGTGCAACTGGTCCTCGTAGAAGCGCTCGATGCCGGTCTTGCCGATATGGTGGGTGCCGCTGTAGGCCACCGGGTCCAGCCCCTTGAGCTCCTGCTCGTTGATCCGCCCGACATAGCCCACCGAATGGGCGAAGTGCTCGCCCTGCGGGTAATGCCGCACCAGCTGCGCCGCCACCTCGACCCCCGGTAGACGGAACTGGTTGACCGCGATGCGGGCGATCTGCTCTTCGGACAGTTCGAACAGCACCGGCACCGGCTCGAACGGCCGCCGCCCCTGCTGTACACGCTTCTCGAACAGGGCGCGGTCGTCCTCCCCCAGTTCCAGCACCTCGACGATGACGTCCAGCACCTGCCGCCAGTCGCCGGCGCGCTCGCGGGTCAGGGTCAGGCTGAAACTCGGCCGGTTGTCGGCGACTATCACCCCGTTGCGGTCGAAGATCAGGCCACGGGTCGGCGGAATCGGCTGCACGTGCACCCGATTGTTTTCCGACAGGGTCGAGTGGTACTCGAACTGCACCACCTGCAGGTAGTACAGGCGGGCCACCAGCACCCCGATCAGCATGAAAACGACGGCCGCACCCACCAGCACCCGCTTGCGAATCAAGCGCGCGTCTTTTTCGTGGTCCTTGAAGCGGATCGGCTGCGGCATCGGCGACTGCTGGTTATTTGTGGTACGGATGGCCGGACAAGACCGTCCAGGCCCGGTAGAGCTGTTCACCGAGCAGAATACGCACCAGCGGGTGCGGCAGGGTCAGCGGCGACAGCGACCAGCGCTGCTCGCTGCGTGCCTGCACCTCCGGCGCCAGGCCTTCCGGCCCGCCGACCATGAGGTTGACGGTGCGCGCGTCCAGGCGCCACTTGTCCAGTTCGGCAGCCAGCTGCTCGGTGCTCCACGGTCGCCCTTCGACTTCCAGGGTGACGATACGTTCACCGGGCTGCACCTTGGCCAGCATGGCTTCGCCCTCCTGACGGATCATCCGCGCCACGTCGGCATTCTTGCCGCGGGTGGTCAGGGGAATCTCGACCAGCTCCAGGGCCAGTTCGGCGGGCATGCGCTTGGCATACTCGTGCCAGCCGTCCTCGACCCAGCGCGGCATCCGCGAACCCACGGCGATCAGTTTGATACGCACGCTGCTGCGTCCTTACTCGTGTCCCGTGCCGTGCTGCGCGCGGCTCTGCTCGGCGCCCTGCCACAGACGCTCGAGGTCGTAGAACTGGCGCGCGGTCGGCAGCATCACATGGACGACGATATCGCCCAGGTCGAGCAGCGCCCACTCGCCGGAGTCCAGGCCCTCGCTGCCCAGCGGACGCACGCCCTGCTCCTTGACCTTCTCCAGCACGTTGTCGACCAGCGACTTGACGTGACGGCTGGAGGTACCGCTGGCGATCACCATGTAGTCGGTGATGCTGGTCTTGTCGCGCACGTCGATGGTGGTGATGTCCTGGGCCTTGACGTCTTCCAGGGCGGCGATGGCCAGTTTGACCAGGTCTTCGCTGCGCATTGCTTGATTGCTCATAGGTAACTCGTTTGCCTCGTGTTCAGTTCGCCGCACGGTACAGTCCGTGCGCGTGGATATAGGTCAGTACCGCATCGGGCACCAGAAAGCGGGCCGATTGGCCGCTCGCCAGCAACCCGCGGATTTGCGTGGCGGACACCGCTAGCGGCGTCTGCCAGATGAAGGAAATCTGTCCGCCCGGCCCTTCCAGCGCCAGCGGGTCATTGATGCTGCGTGCCGCCAGCAGGTTGCGCAGGACTTCCGGCGCATCGCTGTCGGCGTCCGGTCGCTGCAGCACCAGGATATGGCAGTGCTCCAGCAGTTCCTCCCAGCGATGCCAGGTCGGCAAGCCGCAGAAGGCATCCCAGCCGATCAGCAGAAACAGCTGATCGTCGGCGGCCAGTTCGGCGCGCAGCGACTCCAGGGTGTCGATGCTGTACGACGGTTTGTCGCGCCTGAGTTCGCGATCGTCGACGCACAGCGCCGGCAAGTCGGCCACCGCCAGTTCGACCATCGCCAGGCGATCGGCCGCCGACACCAGGGGCGCCTCGCGGTGCGGCGGCCGGGCACTGGGGATCAGGCGCAACTGGTCGAGCGCCATGAACTCCGCCACCTCCAGCGCACTGCGCAGGTGACCGATATGCACGGGGTCGAAGGTGCCACCGAAGATGCCGATGCGTCGCACGTCGCTACGCCGGGCGCCGCTACGTCTAGTCATTCTGCCCGCGCAGCTGGCCGTCGCCGATGACCACATACTTCTCGCAGGTCAGGCCTTCGAGGCCGACCGGCCCCCGGGCATGCAGCTTGTCGGTGGAGATGCCGATCTCGGCGCCCAGGCCGTACTCGAAGCCGTCGGCGAAGCAGGTCGGGGTATTGAGCATCACCGAGCTGGAGTCGACCTCGGCGAGAAAGCGCCGGGCATGGCCCTGGTGTTCGGTGACGATGCTGTCGGTGTGGTGCGAGCCGTAGCGGTTGATGTGCTCGATGGCCTGGTCCAGGCCGTCGACCACCCGAATCGACAGGATCGCCGCCAGGTATTCGGTATTCCAGTCTTCCTCGGTCGCCGGTTTGGCCTCGATCAGCGCGCGGGTGCGCTCGCAGCCACGCAGTTCGACGCCTTTCTCGGCGAACATCTGCGCCATGCCCGGCAGGAACACGGCGGCGATGGCCTGGTCGACCAGCAGGGTCTCCATCGCCCCGCAGATGCCGTAGCGGTAGGTCTTGGCATTGAAGGCGATCTTCTGCGCCTTGGGCATTTCGGCCAGGGCATCGACGTACACATGGCAGATGCCGTCCAGGTGCTTGATCACCGGCACCCGCGCGTCACGGCTGATGCGCTCGATCAGCCCCTTGCCGCCACGCGGCACTATCACGTCGACGAACTCCGGCATCGTGATCAGCGCGCCCACGGCGGCGCGGTCGGTGGTTTCCACCACCTGCACGCAGGCCGCCGGCAGATCGGCGGCGGCCAGACCCTGCTGGATGCAGGCGGCGATCGCGCGATTGGAGTGAATGGCTTCCGAGCCGCCGCGCAGGATGGTGGCGTTGCCGGACTTCAGGCACAGGCTGGCGGCATCGATGGTCACGTTGGGCCGCGACTCGTAGATGATGCCGATCACCCCCAGGGGCACGCGCATCTTGCCGACCTGGATACCCGACGGACGGTAACTCATGTCGCGGATCGCACCCACCGGGTCGGCCAGGCCGGCGACCTGGCGCAGCCCCTCGATCATCCCGTCGATACGCGCCGGGGTCAGCGCCAGGCGGTCGAGCAGGGCCGGTTCCAGGCCATTGGCGCGGCCGGCAGCGAGGTCTTGCTCGTTGGCGGCGGTCAGTTCGGCACGGGCGCTGTTCAGCGCGTCGGCGGCGGCAAGCAGGGCGCGGTTCTTCTGCCCGGTGCTGGCACCGGCGATCACCCGCGAAGCCGCGCGGGCCGCACGGCCCAGGCGGGTCATATAGTCGAGTACGGACTCGGTCATGGTCTGGCAGGCCTGGCAACAAGGAAAGCGGCTGATTATAGCGGTGCCGGCCCCCCGCGCACAGCGGCGCCGGGCGGATGGTTGCGCGCTGCCGCCAATTGCCCCTCGCGCAGGGTCCGCAGCGGCCTGGCGCAGATCACCCACGCGGCCGCGGTGGCCTGCCACAAGGCCCTGGGACGCGGGCATCGAGGGCGCGCTTGTTGTTATGATCGCGACCAGACACCGCCGAGCCCGGAACCCGTGCAATCCATGCCCTACGTCGCCACCGCCAACCTGCCCTGGCCCGAGGCCAGGCCGCTAGCCGACTGTTTTTTCGACCGCGATGCACGCCAAGTGGCCCGCGAGCTGCTGGGCAAGGTGATCCGCCACCGCGTCGGCGAACTGTGGCTGGCGGCGCGAATCATCGAGACCGAGGCCTACTACCTGGCGGAAAAGGGCAGCCACGCCTCGCTCGGCTATACCGACAAGCGCCGCGCGCTGTTTCTCGATGGCGGGCACATCTACATGTACTACGCCCGTGGCGGCGACTCGCTGAACTTCAGCGCCGGCGGCCCCGGCAACGCGGTATTGATCAAATCGGCCCAGCCCTGGCTCGACGCGATCTCGGGCCCGGCCAGCCTGGCACTGATGCTGGCCAACAACCCGGATGCCCAGGGCCACCCCCGCCCCCTGGAGCGACTCTGTGCCGGCCAGACCCTGCTGTGCCGGGCGCTTGGCCTGAAGGTACCGCAGTGGGATGGCCAGCGCTTCGATCCACAGCGGCTGTTCGTCGAGGACGTCGGCGAGCAGCCGGCGCAGGTCATCCAGACGACCCGCCTGGGTATTCCCACCGGGCGCGACGAACACCTGCCCTATCGCTTCGTCGATGCCGCGCATGCCCGCCACTGCACCCGCAACCCGCAGCGCCGCGGCCAGCGCGAAGGCCGCGATTTCCACCTGCTCGGCCCGCAGGATGCGCCACGATGAGCGCCTGGTTCGACAGCAGCGCCAGCTGGCTAGCCGCCAACCCCCAGTGGCTGGGCCTGGCGCTGTTCCTGATTGCCTGCACCGAATGCCTGGCGATCGTCGGCCTGCTGGTGCCCGGCACCCTTCTGCTGTTCAGCGTGGCGGTGCTGGCCGGCAGCGGCGCCCTGAGCCTGGGCCAGACCCTGGTCCTGGGCTATGCCGGCGGCCTGCTCGGCGACGGCCTGTCCTATGCCCTGGGCCGCTACTTTCATCAGGACATCCGGCGCCTGCCCGGGCTGCGCCATCACCCGCAATGGCTGAGCGGGGCCGAGGGCTACTTCCAGCGCTACGGCATCGCCAGCCTGCTGGTCGGCCGCTATATCGGCCCGCTGCGCCCGATGCTGCCGATGGTGGCCGGCATGTTCAACATGCCCCTGGGCCGCTTCATCGCCGTCAGCCTGGTCGCCGCCGCTGGCTGGGCGGTGGCCTATCTGCTGCCGGGCTGGGCCACGGGTGCCGCGTTGCGCCTGCCGCTGCCACCGGGGTTCTGGAGCCAGGCGGCGGTGCTCGCGAGCGGCCTGGGGCTGCTGCTGCTGGTCAGCATCCAGAGCAGCCTGCGCAAGCGGCGCCACGCCAGCCTGGTCAGCGCCGGCGCCTGCCTGTTGCTGCTGCTCGGCCTGTTTCTCGCCTGGCCGCAGTTCGCCGAACTGGACCAGGGCCTGCTGGCGCTGGTTCAGGAGCAGCGCAGCCCCGGCCTCGATGAATGGATGGTGCTGATCACCCGCCTTGGCAACATCGACGCGCAGCTGGCCGCCGGCATGCTGCTGTGCCTGCTGTTGCTACTCGCCCGGCAGTGGCGCGCCGCGCTGTTCGCCGGCGTTACCCTGCTCGGCAGCGCACTGGCCAACGGTACCCTGAAAGATCTGTTCGCCCGTCATCGCCCGGATGTGCTGCTCGAACCCCTGGACAGCTTCAGCTTCCCCAGCGGCCACAGTTCGGCGGCGTTCGCCTTCTTTCTGGTCCTCGGCGTGCTCGCCGGTCGCGGCCAGCCGGTGCGCCTGCGCCTGGCCTGGCTGGTGCTGGCCAGCCTGCCGGCCCTGGCGATCGCCCTGTCGCGGGTCTACCTGGGTGCGCACTGGCCGACAGACGTGATCGCCGGCGCGCTGCTGGCCTGCAGCCTCTGCGCCCTGAGCCTGAGCCTGAGCCAATGGCGCACGCCGCTGGCGCCGCTGTCGGCACGAATCTGGTGGCTGGTGCTGCCCGGCTGCCTGGCCCTGCTCGGCGCGATCGCCACCTGGCACCTGTCGGCCAGCCTGCTGCTGTATCGCCACTGAGCAACCCGCGCCGCGCGGCTAGGCGTTCAGCTCACCCTGCAACTGGTCGAGTACCCGTTGCAGCAGCTCCAGGCGCGCCAGCGGGTCGTCCAGGGCCAGCAACTGCAGCTTCTGGTCGACCTCCAGGGGCAACAGGTAGGCCAGCTGGTTGGCCAGGTCGGCCTGGCCGGCTACCGTGCCGTCCATGCCCAGGCCGCTGACCAGCGGGTGTTCGGCCAGGGCGTTGAGCAGCGCCAGCAGGTCGGCATGCTCGGCGAGCAAGGGCCGCTCCGGGTAGTCGTCCAGCCAGTCGACATCGGCAACGGTGAGCTGGTCGGGAAGCACCTGCGCACGGCCGACCCTGAAGCGTCGGCCACCCTCGACCCGGATGCCCAGCAAGCCGTTGGGCAATTGCTGGAAATCGCGAATCAGTGCCTCGCAGCCCACGGCGGCGAAGCGTGCGGCGGCCTCGCCGACCTCTTCGCCCTCGACGATGCCGACCACGCCGAAACCCTCGGCCTGCTTCATGCAGCGTCCGATCATGTCCAGGTAGCGTGCCTCGAAGATCTGCAGGTCCATTGCACAGCCGGGAAACAGCACGGTTTTGAGGGGAAACAGCGGCAGATTCATCGACGACTCCTTAGGCCAACACGGCAATCGCCAACGGCAGCAGCACCGCCGTGGCCACGCCCATCAGGCTCATTGCCAGCGCGGCGAAGGCGCCGCACTCCTCGCCTTCCTGCATCGCCCGGGCGGTACCGACCGCATGGGCGGTCATCCCCAGGGCCATGCCCAGGGCCGCCTTATGGCGCACCCCGCACAGGCGCAGCACGCCCGGCCCGAGCATCGCCCCGGCGACGCCGGTGAGCATCACGAACACCGCCGCCAGGGCCGCGATCCCGCCGATCTGGCTGGCCACCAGCATGGCGATCGGCGAGGTCACCGACTTGGGCGCGATGCTCATCAGCATGATCCGCTCGGCGCCGAAGGCCCAGGCCAGTGCGGTGCCAAGCACGGTGGCGAGCACACCGGCCAGCAGCAGGGTCAATACCGTGGGCCAGAACAGCTGGCGAATCCTGCGCAGGTTGAGAAACAAGGGCACGGCCAGCGCCACCGTGGCGGGGCCGAGGAACAGGGTCAGGGCCTCGGCGCTGATGCGGTACTCGGCATAGTCGAGGCCGCACAACAGCAGCACGCCGATCACCAGCGTCATCGACACCAGTACCGGCTGCAACAGCATCCAGCGGGTCCGTTCGTAGGCCACCATGGCCAGTTGGTAGGCGCCCAGGGTGATCCCCGCGCCGAACAGCGGATGATGGGTCACCGCCAACCAGGCACCCTGCCAGTCGAGGGTCATGCTTGCTCCTTGCGGCGCTGCTGGCGCTCGATGAGTTTCTCCATCAGCCAGCCGGCGAAGGCCACCGAGAGCAACAGCGACAGCAGCAGGGCGCCGGCCACCGCCCAGAAGTCCGCGGCTATCGCCTGGGCATAGGCCATCACCCCGACGGCTGGCGGCACCAGCAGCAGCGGCAGGTACCTGAGCAGACTGCTGGCCGCCAGCTGCAGGGGCTCGCCGACTTCGCCGCGCAACACCAGGAACACGAACAACAGCACCAGGCCAATGATCGGGCCGGGCAACATCGGCAGGAACAGGGCATTCAGCCCGGTGCCGAGCAATTGGCACAATACCAGCCAGGACAGGCCGCGCAGCAGCATGGGCAATCTCCGAAACGAGTGACCGTGCAGGGCACGGCGGCGCCACAAGTCGACGCCTGAACACCAATGACTCTGGTAAACCTCGGCCATTATGGCAGGCCCGGCGCCCGTCTATAACCCGTCATTCAGCCACACCCCCCGCGCTTGACCGCAATCGCCCGGCATGATGATCTTAGGCCCGAGCGGTTAACTCGAATAACACCAACCCCCGTTTCCTCAAGGAGGAACTATGCCGTCTGTCCCCGTAACAGAACTCAAAGCGTATGTAGGCAAGGAACTGGGTCGCTCCGACTGGTTGACCATCGACCAGCAACGTATCAACCAGTTCGCCGAGTGCACCGGCGACCACCAATTCATCCACGTCGACCCGGAGAAGGCCAAGCTGACCCCGTTCGGCAGCACCATCGCCCACGGCTTCCTCTCCCTGTCGCTGATCCCGATGCTGATGGAAAAGATCATGATCATGCCCGAGGGCCTGAAGATGGCCGTGAACTATGGCCTGGACAGCGTGCGCTTCATCCAGCCGGTCAAGGTCGACTCCAAGGTGCGCCTGGTGGTCACCCTGACCGATGCCAACGAGAAGAATCCCGGCCAGTGGCTGCTCAAGGCCCGCGCCGTGCTGGAGATCGAAGGCCAGGAAAAACCCGCCTACATCGCCGAACCGCTGACCCTCTGCTTCGTCTGACCGACAGCCTCGCGACGGGACGCCGCCCCCGGGCCTGGCGTCCCGTTTTCCCTCCGGAGCGTGCGCCGATTCAGCGTCATCCCCTCTCTTTGCGGCATACTTGCAGCAACGCTTAGAACCGGATGCTCTTCATGCGCTGCCTCTCCCCCCTGAGTCTCGCCCTGCTGCTGGCCGCCTGCGGCGATGCCCAGTCGCTGCTGCCCGCGGACGCCATCCTGCCCGACGGCGCTCGCTATCGCGGCGAGGTCATCGATGGCCTGCTGCAGGGCCCCGGCCGCCTGGACTACCGCGATGGCAGCTGGTACGCGGGCGAGTTCAAGGATGGTCAGCGCCACGGCAGCGGCGAATGGCAGGGCGCGCACGGCGAACACTACCTCGGGGACTTCCAGTTCGGTGTCTACCATGGCCAGGGCCGACTGCAGCAGGCGGACGGCAGCCGCTATGAGGGCGGGTTCGCCGACGGCCGGTTCGACGGTGAAGGTCGCCTCGAGCAGAACGGCCAGGTCTACCGCGGCCAGTTCCGCCAGGGCCTGTTCGATGGTCCGGGCATCCTCGAATGGGCCGACGGCCGCCGCCACCAGGGTCTGTTCAGTCAGGGCCGGGCGCAGGGCCAGGGCGTGCGTCGCGACGACTATGGCGACCAGTTCAGCGGCCACTTCGAGCAGGACCAACTGCAGGGGCCGGGGATCTATACCGGGGCCAACGGCGACACCTACAGCGGCGACTTTCGCGACACCCGGTTTCACGGCGAAGGCCGCTACCAGAGCGCCGACGGCGATGTCTGGAGTGGCCAGTTCGCCGACGGCGCGCTCAACGGCAGCGGCGAATTCAGCGGCGCCGACGGCAGCCATTACCGCGGCCAGTTCCGCGACTGGCGCTACCAGGGCCAGGGCCTTCTGACCCTGGCCGACGGCAGTGTCTACGAGGGCCGGTTCGCCAAGGGCGAGTATTCCGGCAGCGGCACCCTGACCCTGGCCGACGGCAGCCAGCAGGCGGGCACTTGGCGCCGCGGCCAGCGCCTGCGCGACGCCCAGGGCCAGGCCCTGCCCGACTCACTGGAGCTTGGCCTGCTGGAGCAGGGGCGCTTGCTCGATACGGCCATCGCCGCTCTGCCCGCTTCCACGCCGGCCGTCGAACTCTACGCCCTGACCCTGGCCGGCGACGGCAAGCAGAGCGTGTTCCTGCGCGAGGCCGACTACGTCGCCCGGCTGCTCGAGCGACGTTTCGCCGCCCGCGGCCAGATCACCCTGGTCAATCACCGCGATCACCTCGCCGACCGTCCCCTGGCCACCCGTGAAAGCCTGAGCCGGGCGATAAAGGCTTTGGCCGAGCGCAGCGGCCCGGAGGACCTGATCTTCCTCTATCTGACCAGCCATGGCTCACGCGAACATGAACTGACCCTCGACCTGCCGCGCCTGCAGCTGGCCGATCTTCCCGCCCACGAGCTGGCCGCGTTGCTGCAACCGCTGCAGGACAGGCACAAGGTGCTGGTGATCTCGGCCTGTTTCTCCGGCGGCTTCATCCCAGCGCTGCAGGATGACAAGACCCTGGTGATCAGCGCCGCCCGCGCCGACCGGGTGTCGTTCGGCTGCTCGGAAGAAAACGACTTCACCTATTTCGGCCGGGCGCTGTTCGCCGAGGCCTTGAACCAGACCGATGACCTGCAGCAAGCATTCGAGCTGGCCAAGACCAGCATCGCCGAACGCGAGCAGGCCGACGGCTTCGAGCCCTCCGAGCCGCAGATCTGGGCGCCCAAGGCGGTGCTGGCGCAATGGCAACGCTTGCGCGAGCAATCCTCCGGCCCCGCCCCGGGCGCCGCGCCAACCGACAAACCGACGGTCAGCCACTAAGCTGATTGATACCTGTGGAGACCCGACGAATATGTATTTGACGCCGCAGCACATCCTCCTCGCCGGCGCGACCGGTCTGACCGGCGAGCACCTGCTGGATCGCCTGCTCAGCGAGCCCACGGTCAGCCGCGTGCTGGCACCGAGCCGCCGGCCGCTGGCAGAGCACCCGCACTTGGAGAACCCGGTGGGCGAACTGCTCGAGCTGCTGCCGCGACTCGAAGGCCCGATCAACACCGCCTTCTGCTGCCTCGGCACGACGATCCGCCAGGCCGGCTCGCAGGAAGCCTTTCGCGCCGTCGACCATGACCTGGTGCTGGCCTTCGCCGAACGGGCCCGCGAAATGGGTGCGCGCCACCTGCTGGTGATCAGTGCCCTGGGCGCCGACGCCAAGTCCGCGGTGTTCTACAACCGGGTCAAGGGCGAGATGGAACAGGCGCTCAAGGCCCAGGACTGGCCGCAACTGACCATCGCCCGGCCCTCCTTGCTGCTGGGGCCACGCAGCCAGTTCCGTCTCGGCGAACGCCTGGCCGCCCCGCTGATGCGCTGGGTGCCGGGCAAGCTGCGCGGCATCGAAGCCACGGTGCTGGCCCGCGCCCTCTGGCGCCTGGCCCTGGAAGAAGACGATGGTGTGCGCACCGTCGAATCCGACCAGCTGCGCCGCCTCGGCCGCTGACCCGGCCCTGACGGCCGCCCAACCAGAGAGATAGAGCCCAACCATGAGCACAGCCCCAAGCAGCCTGATCGACGCCCTGAGCGCGGCCGACATGCTCGAAATCGACGACCTGCACGCCGGCCATTTCAGCCTCGACAACGACCTGCTGGCCCAGGTCAGCGCCGGCACGGACGGCGCCGACAGCCAGCAACAGCCGCTGCTGGAAATCGTCTGCATGGACGGCCGCGACCGTCGCCAGTGGCAGTTCTCCCTGGCCGAGGTGATGGCCGCGACCTACGACGCGGCGAGTGACAGCTGGACCCTGAACGACGCCGGCGGACCACACCGGCTGCGCTGTTTCGCCGCCTTCCGCGGCGACAACGAGGATGAGGCGGACGACGCCGACGAGCGCTGAGCCGCCGCATGAATGTTTACCAGCGCTATCTTCTGCCGCACCTGATCGACTTCGCCTGCGGCATGGGCGAGGTGATGAAGGCCCGCGCGCAGATCGTCCCCCAGGCCCACGGCCGGGTGCTGGAGATCGGCATCGGCAGCGGCCTCAACCTGGGGTATTACGATGCCGCCCAGGTCAGCGCCATCGTCGGCGTCGATCCCAGCGCCGCCATGCAGCGGCTGGCCCGCGAGCGTGCCGCGCGAATAAGCATCCCGGTCGAGATGATCGCCCTGGAGCTGGGGCAGATCCAGGCCGCCAACGCCAGTTTCGACTGCATCGTCTGCACCTTCACCCTGTGCACCATCGCCGACGCCGTGGCTGCCTTGAAGGAAATGCGCCGGGTGCTCAAGCCCGGCGGGCGCCTGCT
Source organism: Pseudomonas zhanjiangensis (assembly GCF_041027545.1). Classification (NCBI taxonomy): domain Bacteria; kingdom Pseudomonadati; phylum Pseudomonadota; class Gammaproteobacteria; order Pseudomonadales; family Pseudomonadaceae; genus Pseudomonas; species Pseudomonas zhanjiangensis. The sequence goes on from NZ_JBFTEG010000012.1 coordinate 65,788, forward strand.
GTTCTGCGAGCACGGCCTGGCGCCGGACGCCAGCGTGGCGCGCTGGCAGCATCGCCTGACGCCCTACTGGAAGCCCCTGGCCGGTGGCTGCCACCTCGACCGCGACATTCCGGCGCTGCTGGTGGCCGGCGGCTTCAGCCTCGGCCAGCTGCAGACCGGCTACCTGAAAGGGCCCAGACCCATGACCTTCGTCTACCGCGGCTGGGCCGAGTAAGCGCACCGGCCGGCAAGACTGGCACCCGAAGCCGCTAGCATGTGATGGGCCGCATGGCCTGGAGCAACTGCTGCGCGGCGAGATCGTTCCATGATCCCTGACGGCCGATATCAGTGCCCGCCAGCGCCATCACCCCCGACTTGGTCAGCAATGTGCCGGCGGTTCCCGGCGCACCTCGGGCCGCAACTGACGCAAAGTCTGTTGGTGGCAGAGGTGGACATCAGCATCGCCAAGGAGCACCGGTTCAAGGAGCGCGGGGGGGGGTCACTTCTCGCTGGATGAATTTGGCAACGGCTATCGATCCTCAGCCAGTAGGCGACCACCTTTGGTAATGTCGTCGCGCCACTGCCATCACTCGGGTCTATCCTAGATAGGGCACCCTCGACTCGAGGACGGCTTGTTTATGGCCTGCGCATCGCCTGAACCGCCCACGCAGTACGGCGTTCGCCTGATCGCTCTGCTAATGCTCTACCCCCTGCTCGCCCTGATGGCCGCGGCCGAGCCGCGCGAGGTGCGCGTGGGCGTGTTCGACAACGCGCCGCAACTGCTGCTCGACCAGAACGGCCAGGTGTCGGGAATATTCGGCGATATCCTGTTCAACGTGGCGGCGCGGGAAAACTGGCGCCTGCAGGCGGTCCAGTGTGTCTGGGCCGAGTGTCTGGGCCTGTTGCGCAGCGGCCAGATCGACCTGCTGCCCGATGTGCCGTTCAACGAGACGCGCGCCCAGTTCCTCGACTTCCAGCAGCAACCGTCACTGTACAGCTGGTCGCAGTTCTACAGCGACCCGCAGCTGCAGCTCGATTCGGTGCTGGACCTGAAGAACACCCGTATCGCCGTGCTGGCCGGCTCTCTGCAGTACGACTACCTCGCCGGTCTGGTGGCCGGCTTCTCCCTGCAGGCGCAATTGCTCGCGGTGCCGACCCTGGACCAGGCCTTCCAGCTGGTCAGCGAGGGGGCCGCCGAAGTCGCGGTCGCCAATCAGCACTTCGGCGACTACCACGCCCCCGACTATGGCCTGCGCGAAAACCCCATCGTCATCCAGCCCACGCGCCTGTATTTCAGTACCGGCAAGGGCCGCAACGGCGAGTTGCTGCAGACCCTCGATCACTACCTGCTGAGCTGGCGCGCCTCCAGCAACTCGCCCTACCAACAGATACTGCAGCGCTGGGCCGGCGAACAGCCACGCCCCTTCATTCCCAGCAGCCTCTGGTGGAGCCTGGCGCTATTGGCACTGTTGCTGCTGGCCAGTGCCGGCGGCGCACTGCTGCTGCGCCGGCAGGTCTCGGAGAAGACCCATCGCCTGCAGGCCAGCGAGACGCGGCTCAATACCATCCTCGACAGCGTCGAGGCCTACATCTATATCAAGGACCCGCAGCTGCGCTACCAGTACGCCAATCGCAAGCTCTGCGAACGCTTCGGCCGGCCACTGGAGCAGGTGATCGGCTGCACCGACGAGGCGTTCTTCGACGCCCGCACCGCCAACCAGCTGCGCGCCGACGACCACCGCGTGTTGCACCACGGCGAGCGGGTGGAAAGCGAGGACACCAACCTCAGCCTGGACGGTGGGGCCGAGCACACCTACCTGTCGGTGAAGCTGCCATTGCGCCGGCCGGATGGCGACATCTATGCCTTGTGCGGCATCGCCACCGACATCAGCGAACACAAGCGCAACCTCGAGCAGATCCACCGCCTGGCCTTCTATGACCAGCTCACCGGCCTGGCCAATCGCCGCCTGCTCCTCGATCGCCTGCAGCATGCCCTGGACAGGGCCGAGCGCAATCAGGCCGAAGGCGCCCTGCTGTTCATCGATCTAGACAACTTCAAGGACCTCAACGACAGCCTGGGCCACGACCGGGGCGATCAGCTGCTGCAGCAGGTCGCCCAGCGCCTGAGCCAGCAGGCGCGCAAGGAAGACACTCTGGCACGCCTGGGCGGCGACGAGTTCGTGCTGGTGCTCGAAGAGCTGCCGGCGCAGACGCCACTGGCCATCGAACAGATCGAGGCGGTGGCCGGCAAGCTGCTCGAGGCCCTGGCCGAGCCCTACAGCCTGCAGGGCGAGACCTACACCAGCAGCGTGAGCATCGGCGTCAGCCTGTTCTTCGAGTCCGCCAGCAGCACCGATGAGGTGCTCAAGCGGGCCGACATGGCCATGTACGAAGCCAAGGCGGCCGGGCGCAACGGCCTGCGTTTCTTCAACCCGGCGATGCAGGCCCAGGTCAATGCTCGTGCCGCGCTGGACCGCGACTTGCGCCTGGGCATGCAGCTGCACCAGTTCATCCTGTACTACCAGCCGCAAGTGAACCACCTGGGCAAGCTGATCGGCGCCGAGGCCCTGGTGCGCTGGCAGCACCCCGAGCGGGGCCTGGTGCAGCCGGGGCAGTTCATCGCTCTGGCGGAAAGCACCGGCCTGATCCTGCCGCTGGGCCGCTGCATCCTGCTGTATGCCTGCCGGCAGCTGGTCCGCTGGGCCCAGAGCGCCGAATCGAGCGGGCTGCACCTGGCGGTCAACGTCAGCGCGCGCCAGTTCCATCACCCCGATTTCGTCGCCGAGGTACTGGCCGTGCTCGACGAAACCGGCGCCAACCCGCAGCGCCTGGAGCTGGAGCTGACCGAAAGCCTGCTGATCGAGGACGTCGAGGCCATGATCGAGAAGATGAGCGAGCTCAGGTCCCACGGCGTGCATTTTTCCCTGGACGACTTCGGCACCGGCTACTCGTCGCTCAGCCAGCTCAAGCGCCTGCCGCTGGATCAGCTGAAGATCGATCGCTGCTTCGTCCGCGACCTGCTCAGCGACCGCCACGATGCCGCCATCGTGCGCACCATAGTCGCCCTCGGCGACAGCCTGGAGCTGAGCGTGATCGCCGAGGGGGTAGAAACCCCCGAGCAGCGCGATGCCCTGCTGAGCCTGGGTTGTCGGGCATTCCAGGGTTACCACTTCGGTGCGCCCGGACCAGCCGAGCAGTTGCACCGCACGGCGCTGCCCGCTACAGGCCGATGAACTGTCGCCTGCGCCGCCGCTGTGTCGGCGCCCTGCCATTGGAGGTGCACCATGCCCGAGTACAATGCCCCCCTGCGCGATATGCGCTTCGTCCTCCACGAGGTCTTCGATGCCGCTGCCCTGTGGGCGCGCCTGCCGGCCCTGGCCGAGCTGGTGGATGCCGACACCGCCGACGCCATCCTGGAAGAGGCGGCCAAGGTCACAGGCATGCTGATCGCCCCGCTCAACCGCAGCGGCGACGAGCAAGGCGCGCAATGGGTCGCCGGCGAGGTACACACCCCGGATGGCTTCCGAGAGGCCTACGCCACCTATATCGAGGGCGGCTGGGTGGGCCTGTCCGGCAACCCGGCCTATGGCGGCATGGGCATGCCCAAGATGCTCGCGGTGGCCTTCGAGGAAATGCTCTACGCCGCGGGTTCCAGCTTCGCCCTCTATTCGGCGCTGAGTTCCGGCGCCTGCCTGGCGATCGACGCCCATGCCAGCGAAGAACTGAAGAACCGCTACCTGCCGCCCATGTACCAGGGCCGCTGGGCCGGCTCCATGTGCCTGACCGAAGCCCACGCCGGCACCGACCTGGGGCTACTGCGCACCCGCGCCGAACCCCGGGCCGACGGCAGCTATGCGATCAGCGGCAGCAAGATCTTCATCACCGGCGGCGAGCAGGACCTGACCGAGAACATCGTCCACCTGGTGCTGGCCAAGCTGCCGGGCGCCTCGGCCAGTTCCAAGGGGCTCTCGCTGTTCCTGGTGCCCAAGTGGCTGGTCAATGCCGACGGCAGCCTGGGGGCGCGCAATGCGCTGAGCTGCGGCTCGATCGAGCACAAGATGGGCATCAAGGCCTCGGCCACCTGCGTGATGAACTTCGACGGTGCCCAGGGCTGGCTGATCGGCGAGGCCAACAAGGGCCTGGCGGCGATGTTCACCATGATGAACTACGAGCGCCTGTCGATCGGCATCCAGGGCATCGGCTGCGCCGAGGCGTCCTACCAGGCCGCCACCCGCTATGCCCGCGAGCGCCTGCAAGGTCGCGGCGCCGCCGGCGTGCAGGAGCAGAACAAGGCCGCGGACCCGATCATCGTGCATGCCGAGGTACGGCGCATGCTGCTGTGCATGAAGGCCATGACCGAGGGCGGCCGCGCCTTCGCCTGCTACGTCGGCCAGCAGCTCGACCTGAGCAAGTTCAGCGAGGATGCCGAGGAGCGCCAGGCCGCCGATGCCCTGGTCGCCCTGCTCACCCCGGTGGCCAAGGCCTTCTTCACCGACAGCGGCCTGGAAAGCTGCCTCCACGGCCAGCAGGTGCTCGGCGGCCACGGCTATATTCGCGAGTGGGGCCAGGAGCAGCTGGTGCGCGACGTACGCATCGCGCAGATCTACGAGGGCACCAACGGCATCCAGGCCCTCGATCTGCTCGGGCGCAAGGTGGTGAGCAACGGCGGCGCGGCGCTGCGCCAGTTCGCCGCCGAAGTCCGTCACTTCGCCCACCAGCACGAAACGCCCTACGGCAGCGAGCTGATCACCGCCCTGGAGCGCCTGGAAGCGATCAGCGGCTGGCTGCTCGACCAGGCCAAGGAGGATCCGCACGCGATAGGCGCCGCGGCGGTCGACTACCTGCACCTATTCGGCTACGTCGCCTATGCCTACATGTGGGCGCGCATGGCAGCGGTGGCCGAGGCCAGACGCGCCGAGGACGAGGCCTTCTCCGCCGGCAAGCTGGCCACCGCGGCGTTCTATTTCGCCCGCCTGTTGCCGCGCAGCCTGAGCCTGGAGGCGAGCATCCGCGCCGGCAGCGCGCCGCTGTACGGCCTGGATGCCGAGCAGTTCTGAAGATGCAGCGTGTCGCCCCCGGCAGGAGCATGCCCTTGGGCGCCCGTGGTTAACCTATCCTCGTTCGCCTGCCCCTCGAGCACGAAGGCGGTTTGCCTTGCGTGCCAAGGGCTCAATGGCAACTCCCACAGGCGTCTGTCACCCTAGGCATTCCCTACCCGGACACCAACCAGAGACCCGCATGCGCAGCATCTCCACCCTCACCGGCAACAGTCAGAAACTCGACGGCGGCGCCATGTTCGGCAACGCGCCCAAGGCCCTGTGGCAGCGCTGGATGGCGCCGGACCCGGAGAACCGCATCGACCTTGGCTGCCGCGCCCTGCTGGTGCAGGAAGACGAGCGCAATATCCTGATGGAAACCGGCATCGGCGCCTTCTTCAGCCCCGAACTGAAACAGCGCTTCGGCGTCCAGGAACAGCACCACGTGCTGCTCGACAGCCTGGCCGAGCTGGGCCTGTGCGATGCCGACATCGACATCGTGGTGCTCAGCCACCTGCACTTCGACCACGCCGGCGGTCTGCTCGCCGCCTGGAAGGCCGATCAGCCGCCGCGTCTGCTGTTCCCCCACGCCCGCTTCGTCACCGGCCGGCGCCAGTGGCAGCGCGCCTGCCACCCGCACCCGCGCGACCGCGCCTCCTACATTCCGGAGCTGCTCGAACTGCTGGAGGCCAGCGGCCGCCTGGAACTGATCGACGACGGCCAGCACTGCGCACTGCTCGGCGAAGATTGGCGCCTGCACTGGAGCGATGGCCACACCCCGGGCCAGCTGCTGCCGGAAGTGGCGATGCCCGGCGGTCCGGTGGTGTTTGCCGCCGACCTGATCCCCGGCGCGCCCTGGCTGAACCTGCCGATCACCATGGGTTACGACCGTTTCCCCGAGGGCCTGATCGAGGAGAAGCAGGCCCTGCTCGACGACCTGCTGGCGCGCGGCGGCCGCCTGGTGTTCACCCACGACCCGAGCATCGCCATGGGCCGGGTGGTGCGCGACGCCAAGGGCCGCCATGGCCTGGCCGACAGCCTGCAGCAGGTGCGCCAACTCACAGACTGAACAACCGGGATCATCCGCGCCCTGGCGGCCCGGATCAGGCTCGACTAGGGTGTCTGCGTCTCCCGATTGTGCAAAAGGACTTCCCATGAATCAGCAGATCTACGTCAACCTCCCGGTCAAGGACCTCGCCCGCAGCCGCACCTTCTTCGCCCGCCTGGGCTTCGACTTCAACCCGCAGTTCAGCGACGACACGGCCGCCTGCATGCAGGTGGCCGAGAACATCTTCGTCATGCTGCTGACCGAGGCCAAGTTCCAGGGCTTCACCCCCAAGCCGATCTGCAACGCCCACCAGGCCACCGAGGTGCTGGTGTGCCTGTCCGCCGAGAGCCGCGAGCGCATCGACGAGCTGGTGCGCGCGGCCGTCGCGGCCGGCGGCTCGACCTACAGCGAGGCGCAGGACCACGGTTTCATGTACGGCCACGGCTTCCAGGACCTGGACGGGCATATCTGGGAACTGGTGCACCTGTCCGCCGCCCCGGACCAGCACTGAGGCGACTAGAGCCCGCCGCTGACGCCCAGGTTGACACCCAATTCGACCGCCAGGGCGAAGGGCAGCAGCAGGGTATCCAACAGGACGCTGGCCGGCAGGTCGAGGGCGGCGTACTTCGGCGCCTCGGCACCGAAGCGATCCAGCGGGCAGCAGCCGCCGTTGAGGCTGTACCAGTCCAGGCGCGCACCGGCATAGATCAAGGGCGCCCCCGGTTTGGCCGCATCCAGCACCCGCACGCTGGCGCAGCCGCCCAGCACGAGCAGGCCCAGCAGCAACGCCGCCCTAGTCATCGCTGCTCAGGTGATGCTCGCCCCAGCGCGGCAGCATGTCCTGGGGGATATCCAGGCAATTGAGGATGCGCGCGACCACGAAGTCGATCAGGTCGTCGAGGGTCTGCGGCTGGTGATAGAAGCCCGGCGCCGCCGGCAGTATGGTCACCCCCAGGTTGGCGAGCTTGAGCATGTTCTCCAGGTGGATGCTGGAGAACGGCGCCTCGCGCGGCACCAGGATCAACTGACGGCGTTCCTTGAGCACCACATCGGCGGCGCGCTCGATCAGGTTGTTGCAGGCGCCCGTGGCAATCGCCGACAGGGTGCCGGTGCTGCAAGGCACCACCACCATGGCGCCGGGCGCGCCGGAGCCGGAGGCAACCGGCGCCATCCAGTCTTCCTTGCCGTAGACGCGGATCTGCCCGGGGGCGGCGCCGGTGTACTCGCTGAGGAAGGCCTGCATGGCCTGGGGCTTGGCCGGCAGGGTGACGTCCGTTTCGGTGGCCACCACCAGCTGCGCCGCCTTGGAGATCAGGAAGTGCACCTCGCGGTCTTCCTGCACCAGGCAGTCGAGCAGGCGCAGGCCGTATTGCGCGCCGGAGGCGCCGGTCATGGCCAGGGTGATCCGCTCGGGTCCGGACATGCTCACTCCTCCAGGGCCTGGGCCAGCTTGCCGTGCAGGCCGCCGAAGCCGCCATTGCTCATGATCACCACCTGGGTGCCGGGCGCGGCCTCGGCCTTGACCCCTTTGATGATCGCCTCCAGCGAATCGCAGACCCGGGTCGGCACGGTCGAGGACGCCACGCTGGCGGCCAGGTCCCAGCCGAGGTTGGCCGGCGCGTACCAGTACACCGAGTCGGCCTGCGCCACCGAGGCCGGCAGGCCGTCGCGGTGGGCGCCAAGCTTCATCGAGTTGGAGCGCGGTTCGATCACCGCGATCAACCGGGCATCGCCGATGCGCTGGCGCAGGCCGTCGAGGGTGGTGGCGATGGCGGTCGGGTGGTGGGCGAAGTCGTCGTAGACGGTCACGCCCCTGACCTCGGCGACCTTCTCCATGCGCCGCTTGGCGTTCTTGAATTCACCCAGGGCGGCGATGCCCAGTGCCGGCAGTACGCCGACGTGGCGCGCCGCGGCGAGCACCGCCAGGGCGTTGGCGACGTTGTGCCGGCCAGTCAGCTGCCAGTCGACCACGCCCTGGGCCACGCCCTCGAACAGCACCTCGAAGCGCGAGCCATCGGCGCTGAGCAGCCGTGCCTGCCACTGGCCGCCCTCGCCGGTGGTCTGCACCGGGGTCCAGCAGCCCATCTCGATGACCCGTTGCAGCGCCGCTTCGCCGGTGGGGTGGATGATCAGCCCGGCGCCGGGGATGGTCCGCACCAGATGATGGAACTGCCGTTCGATGGCCGCCAGGTCCGGGAAGATGTCCGCGTGATCGAACTCCAGGTTGTTGAGGATGGCGGTGCGCGGACGGTAGTGGACGAACTTGCTGCGCTTGTCGAAGAAGGCGCTGTCGTACTCGTCGGCCTCGACCACGAAGAAGGGCGTGCCGCCCAGGCGTGCGGAGATGCCGAAGTTCTGCGGCACTCCGCCAATCAGGAAGCCCGGGCTCATGCCGGCATGCTCCAGCACCCAGGCCAGCATGCTCGAGCTGCTGGTCTTGCCGTGGGTGCCGGCCACCGCCAGCACCCAGCGCCCCTGCAGCACATGGTCGGCCAGCCACTGCGGGCCGCTGACGTAGGGCAGGCCCTGGTCGAGCACATATTCCACCGCCGGGTTGCCGCGCGACAGGGCGTTGCCGATCACCACCAGGTCCGGCGCCGGCTGCAGTTGCGCGGCGTCGTAGCCCTGGGTCAGCTCGATGCCCTGGGCCTGCAGCTGGGTGCTCATCGGCGGATAGACATTGGCGTCGGAGCCGGTCACCCGGTGCCCCAGTTCCTTGGCCAGCACGGCCAGCGAGCCCATGAAGGTGCCGCAGATGCCGAGAATATGGATATGCATGGAAAACCCCTGAAACGGGCGCGTTCGGGCCCGGTGGAAACTCGCCGCAGGTTAGCACAGCCCCCTGGGTTCGATCTCGGCGCGCCGCCTTCCCCGGGGCGGCTCGCCGCGGTGAACGGGCCCGCCACAGGAAAATCAATCAAACGCTTGCTTGGATTGCGCTTTCCAAAAGCTTTAGGCAGCATCGACCCGGTCCGCTGGCATAGCACATGCATTGCCCAAGCCGCCCATCCGCAAACCAACGTCGAGGCCTGCCATGCGCATCGTCCCAGCCACACTCGAGCACCTGGACCTGCTGACCCCGCTGTTCGTCAAATACCGTGAGTTCTACGGCGAGCTGCCCTTTCCGGACTCCTCGCGCAAGTTCCTCGAGACCCGCCTGCGTCGCAAGGAGTCGATGATCTACCTGGCCCTGGCCGACGACGAGGACAGGCTGCTCGGCTTCTGCCAGCTCTACCCGAGCTATTCCTCGCTGTCGCTCAAGCGGGTGTGGATCCTCAACGACATCTACGTCGCCGAAGACGCGCGTCGTCAGCTGGTCGCCGACCGCCTGTTGCAGACCGCCAAGAAGATGGCCAAGGAGACCAACGCCGTGCGCATGCGCGTGGCCACAAGCCGCGACAACGAGGTGGCGCAGAAAGTCTACGAGTCGATCGGTTTCGTCGAGGACGAGCAATTCAAGAACTACGTGCTGCCGATCAACGGCGATTGAGCCTGGGCCGCCTCGCCGGCCCAGGCCGGCACCGGCGTGTCAGCCTAGCAGGCTGAGGTACAGGCCCAGGCCCAACTGCAGCAGCAACACGCCCAGCAGCGCCAGCTTCCAAATCGCCGGCCCGCCGCGCGGGCGCGGCGACTGCGGAGCATGCTGCAGGGGCTGGCGCAGCGCCTGCTGAAACTCCGACAGGGCCTCGAAACGGGCCGCCGGCTGCGGCGCCAGGGCCCGCGCCAAAACGCCGTCCCACCCGGCCGGCAAGTGCACGGAGAAACTCGCCAGCGGCACATAGCGACTGCCGGCTCCGCCCTCCGGCCGGGCCACTTCCGGCCACTGCCCACTGAGCAACCAGTAGGCCAGTGCGGCCAGGGCGAACTGGTCGGCGCGACCATCCACCGGCTGCCCGCCACGCAACTCCGGCGCCAGCGGGATGGCCTCGGCCGGCAGTGGCTCGCGCGGCACGCCCGGCAGCAACGCGGCATGCTCGGGTATCAGCAGCAGGCGCCCACCCTCGTCGATCAGGATATGCCGCGGACTCAGCCACAGGCCCTGCATGCCCCGGCGCTGCAGCGCGCGCACCCCGGCGATCAGCTGCTCGAGCAGGGCCAGCAGGGCCTGCCCGTCCAGAGGCCCATGGGCGGCGGCCCAGTCGGCCAGGCTGCGGGTTCCCGCCACCGGCGGTTCGAACAGCAGAAAGGCATGGCGACGCGGTCGATAGGCCGACAGCACCTGCGGCAGGCTGGCCACCGGGCTGCGGCGCAGGGCCCACTCGCGCTGCCAGAAGGCTTCGTCGGCGGCCGCCTCGGCGAACCACAGCAGGGCCTCGCGACCACGCTCGTCGCGGCCGCGAAACAGCCGTCCCGGCGGCCCGAACGAGCAATCGGCGAGCAGGGTCCAACCATCCACCTGCATGCCCACCCGCGCTTCGCTCAGGGCCGGCCATTGCTCGCGCACGACAGGCGGCGCCGGGCCGGCATCGCTGGTCCCCGTCAGCAGCAGCGTCGCCGCACCCGGCGCGCCGAGCAGCGGGGCGAGCAGGTCCGGCAGGCCATTGGCCGTAAGCCCCAGGCAGCCCGCGCGGAACGCCTGCAGATCGGCCACCGCGAGCAACGGCTGCGGCGCCAGCAACAGCACCTCGCCCGGGCTCAGCGGCAGGCTGTACTGCATCAGCGCCAGCTCGGCCTGCAAGCCCAGCTGCAGGCCCTCGCGACCAACCAGGCTGTGCAGGCTGCCGGCCTGACAGCGCAGCAGCCCCATGGCGCCGGCCTGGAGAAACTGGGCTTCGCCTTCCTGCAGCAGGAGCAACCCGGCGTCCAGTTGCGCGATGCTGCGCCCGCTGCGCTGGCGCCAGTACAGTTGCTGGTTGAGTGCCGCCAACACCTGCCGCGCGGCCTGCGCCTCGCTCCAGCCCGCCGGCGTGCAGCGGTAGTCGGCGAACAGCGCGTCCAGGTACTGCTCCAGCTGCTGCACCACATCGGGGCATTCGCGCGCCCAGAGCAACGCCACCAGCAGCAGCGGCGGGCGCCCCTGACGGCCGGCGATCCACATCGCCCGGCCCCGCGCCGCCTGCCTCGGCAGATCAATACCACCCCCCTGCACCAGGCTGACGGCCGGATGGTCCATGCGCTCTATCGACATCGGCTGTTCCCCCCTCACCGCCTAACTGCCCTTGCCGTTGCAGCCTTTATGCCGACTTGCCGCGCGGATGCCGTCGCGCATATGGTGAACGGCCCAGCCCTCCGAGCCCTACCCGCATCATGTGGTCACTGCGCGCCTGGCGCCGCCGGCGCATCCTCGCCCGTCATCCCGTGCCACCCGCCGCCTGGGCCGCTGTGCGCCAGCGCCTGCCGCTGCTCGACGGCCTGAGCGAGACCGAGGACCGGCTTCTGCGCGAGCGCGCCGTGCTGTTTCTGCACCACAAGCACCTGACCGCCCTGCCCGGAGTCGAACTGGACAGGGTCGATCGGCTGTGCCTGGCCGCCCAGGCCGAGCTGCCGCTGCTGCACCTGGCCGAGCTGAACTGGTACCAGGGCTTTCACGAGATCGTCCTCTACCCCGACGACTTCGTCAGCCCGCAGCGCCACCGCGACGCCAGCGGCGTGGTGCACGAGTGGGATGGCGCGCACAGCGGCGAAGCCTGGCTGCAGGGTCCGGTGATCCTGGCCTGGCCCGGGGTCCAGACCAGCGGCGGCTGGGAGGGCTACAACCTGGTGATCCACGAGCTGGCGCACAAGCTGGACATGCTCAACGGCGCCGCCAACGGCCTGCCGCCGCTGCACCGCAACATGCGCATCAGCGACTGGGCCGAGGCCATGCAGGGTGCCTACGACCGGCTCAATGCCCAGCTCGATGCCCATCCGCACGGCGCCGGCGCCATCGACGCCTATGCCGCGGAGAACCCCGCGGAGTTCTTCGCGGTCACCTGCGAGTACTTCTTCAGTGCCCCGGACCTGCTGGCGGCGGCCTTCCCCGCGGTCTATGGGCAGCTCGCGCTGTTCTTCCGCCAGGACCCGCTGGAGCGTCTGCGCCGCCTGCAGGCGGCCGACCCGGACTATCGCACTACGCCCTAGGATGTCCCGGGCACGACCAATGGCTAGGTATCCCGGCATGGTAACGGCCAGGGAATGTGCCTATAATCGCGCCACTTTTTTTGGCCCATCCCTGGGAGTCGCCCCATGAGCTACAGCAAGATTCCAGCCGGCAAAGACCTGCCGAACGACATCTACGTCGCCATCGAGATCCCGGCCAACCATGCGCCGATCAAATACGAGATCGACCACGAGACCGATTGCCTGATGGTCGACCGTTTCATGGCCACGCCGATGTTCTACCCGGCCAACTACGGCTTCATCCCGCACACCCTGGCCGATGACGGCGACCCCCTCGACGTGCTGGTCGTGACCCCCTATCCGGTCGCCCCGGGTTCGGTGATCCGCGCCCGTCCGGTTGGCGTGCTGCACATGACCGACGAAGCCGGCGGCGACGCCAAGCTGATCGCCGTACCGCACGACAAGCTGAGCCAGCTGTATGTGGACGTGAAGGAATACACCGACCTGCCGGCCCTGCTGCTCGAGCAGATCAAGCACTTCTTCGAGAACTACAAGGATCTCGAGAAGGGCAAGTGGGTCAAGGTGGAAGGCTGGGGCAACGCCGACGAAGCCCGCGCGGAAATCACCAAGGCAGTGGCGGCTTACCAAAAATAAGCCGACACCACCCCCTGAAAACCGGCCACAAGCCGGTTTTTTTATGCCTGCGCGTCGGGCGCCCCGACGGCTCGCGGGGACTGTTCGGGCGCCCTGTGCCGACCTGGGCCGTCGGCCCCGACCTCATCGGCGATCTGCCGCTATGCTGTAGCCCAGCGAGCCGACCGTAGGTCTGCCCCGTAAGCGCGGAGCGCATGCCGTAGGGACACAGGGAGAGATGCCGTGAGTTGCCGTACCCTCGCAGGACTGTTGATTGCCTGGCTGCTTGCCGCCACGGCCAGCCTGGCCCAGGCTCAATGGCCCGGGCCGACGCAGGGGCCGGCGGTACCACCGGGCAAGCGGGTGCTGTTCATCGCCGCCGACTTTCGCAATGGTGGCGTCGCGGGGGTCTACCGCGGCATCAAGCAGGCCGCCCGTCGGGTCGGCTGGCAGGTACATGCCCTGGACGGACGCGGCGACGCCGCCCATCTGCGCCGCCTCGCCGCCCAGGCCCTGCGCGAAGCGCCCGATGGCGTGGTCCTCGGCGGTTTCGGCGCCGACATGCTCGGCAACCTGCCGGCGTCGTTCCGGCAGCACAAGATCCCCCTGGTCGGCTGGCACGCCGCCGACAAGCCGGGGCCGACCCGCTGGTTGTTCAACAATGTCTCCACCGACCCGCTGCTGGTGGCGGACCTGGCCGCCGACCTGGTGATCGGCGAGCACCCCAGCGGTATCGTGATCTTCACCGACAGCCAGTTCGCCATCGCCACCGCCAAGGCCGAGCGCATGGCTGCCCGTATCGCCCGCTGCGCCAGCTGCCGCCTGTTGAGCATCGAGGACCTGCCCATCGCCCGGGCCGCCGAGGACATCGCCACCCGCACCCTGCAGCTGCAACGACGCTTCGGCCCGAGCTGGACGCACGCCCTGGCGATCAACGACCTGTATTTCGACCATATCAACGTGCCCCTGGCCCGCCTCGGCCGCCGCGATATTCGCCTGGTCTCGGCCGGTGACGGTTCGGCCAAGGCACTGGGGCGCATCCAGTCCGGCCTGTCCCAGCAGATCGCCACCGTGGCCGAACCGCTCGAGGCCCACGGCTGGCAGGTGCTCGACGAGCTGAACCGGGCCCTGGCCGGCGAGCCGCCCAGTGGCTATGTCGCCCGGCCGCTGCTGGTGACCGGGCGCACCGCCAACGGCGACGCCGCCCCCGACCGCCAGCACGAAGCCGGCTACCTGCGCCTGTGGCAGCCGAAGTGAGGTTCGTCCCGGCTAACGCCGGAATAGGTTGACCAGCAGGGTCAGGGCGATGCTGAGCACCAGCATGGATGTCAGCGGAATGAACAGCTCGCCGCGCTTGGACTGGATGTGGATATCTCCCGGCAAACGGCCAAACCAGCTCAGCAGCCCGGGCGCGAAATGCAGCAGCGCGCCGAGCAGCAGTAGCACTGCACCGATGATCATCAAGCCACGCGCCATATCCGCCTCCGTCTCTAGCTGGCAGCCGCTCAGCCTCAAGGCTGGTCGTAGCTGGACAGGCTGATGCCGGCCTGGCTCAGGCAGTCGCGCAGGTGCTTGATGTCCTGTTTGCTGCAGACGTTACCCTGGTGCGGGCGGTGGAGGATAAATTCGTGCTGGTTCAGCAGCACGCGAAAGCGCGCGCCCAGGATCGGCTCGACCGTGGCACCGAGGTGATGCAGCAAGGACTCGACCTCGCGCCAGTGGATATTGCTACGCAGTGGATCCTGGAAAATCGAGTTCAGGAGATTGCGCTGCTTGTGACTCATGGCCCAACCTCCTTTCGACGCCGCACCCTGTGCAGAAGAATAGCAGCCCACCCTGCCCCAGCCGCGCCGCTGCTCCTTGGCCGAAACCTGCGAGCTGCGTAAGCTGCGCTCTTTTTGCACGGATCGCCGATGAGCCCGACCGATATCCTCCTGCTGGTGCTCGCCGGCTGCGCCGCCGGCGGCATGAATGCCCTGGCCGGCGGCGGCACCTTCTTCTCCTTCCCGGCCCTGCTCGCCGCTGGCCTGCCGCCGGTCACCGCCAACGCCACCAATGCCGTGGCGCTGTGGCCGGCCAGCCTGGCCGGGGCCTGGGCCGCGCGCAGCTCGTTGCGCCCGCTCGGCCGCTACCTGCTGCCACTGCTGCTGGCCGGACTGCTTGGCGGCCTGGGCGGCGGCCTGCTGCTGCTGGCCGGCGGCGACGAACTGTTTCGCGGCCTGATCCCCTGGCTGCTGCTGGCCGCCACCGCGCTGTTCGCCGCCAGCCCCTGGCTCAGCCGCGCCCTGGCGGCACGTCGGGCACCCGCCGCGCAACCGCCACACGGGCCGCTGTCGATCACCGCCCATGTCGGCGTGTCCGTCTATGGTGGCTACTTCGGCGCCGGCATGGGCATCCTGCAGCTGGCGGCCTTCGCCATCGAGGGCCACCCCCTGGCCCGCGCCAATGCCCTGAAGAACCTGATTTCGGCGGTGATCTACAGCGTCGCCACCGTCACCTTCGTGGTCGCCGGACGGGTCAGCTGGTACGAGCTGGCGATCCTGCTGACGGGCGCCACCCTCGGCGGCTACGCCGGCGGCGCCCTCGGCCAGCGCCTGCCGCCGGCACTGCTGCGCGCCTTGGTCATCCTGGTCGGCGCCAGCATGACCGGCTATTACTTCTGGGCCACCTATTTCGTCGCCTGAAAAGCCCCCGCCGATTTGCCCGGGGGACCCGGCTCTGCTAGTGTCGCGGCGGTCAACCCCCTGCCCGAGTCCCCCGCCAGAGAACGCCCGCCATGGCCCGCAAGAAAGCCGCGCTCGATTTCGAGCAATCCCTGACCGACCTGCAGAACCTGGTCGAACGCCTGGAAAGCGGCGAGCTGTCGCTGGAAGACTCGCTGACTGCCTTCGAACAGGGCATCCGCCTGACCCGCGACTGCCAGGCGGCCCTGAGCCAGGCGGAACAGAAGGTGCAGATTCTCCTCGAGCGCGACGGCGAACTGGAGGAAGCCCCCTTCGACGCGGACCGCCCGGCATGATCGCGGCCTACCAGGCGCAGTGCCAGGCCCGCGTCGATGCCGCCCTGGAACGCCTGCTGCAGGCCCCGCGTGGCGAGTTGCAGCGCCTTTACCAGGCCATGCGCTACAGCGTGGTCAACGGCGGCAAGCGGGTCCGCCCGCTGCTGGTGTACGCCGCCTGCGAAACCCTCGGCGGTGACGCCGAACGGGCCGACGGCGCCGCCTGTGCGGTCGAGCTGATCCACGCCTATTCGCTGGTGCACGACGACCTGCCGGCGATGGACGACGACGACCTGCGCCGCGGCCAGCCCACCACCCATCGTGCCTTCGACGAGGCCAGCGCGATCCTCGCCGGCGACGGCCTGCAGAGCCTGGCCTTCGAGGTGCTGACCGACGCGGGACGCAACCCGCACGACGCCGAACTGCGCCTGGCCATGGTCGCCGAACTGGCCCGCGCCGCCGGCCCGCAAGGCATGGTCGGCGGCCAGGCCATCGACCTCGGTTCGGTCGGCCGCGAGCTCGATCAGGCGGCGCTGGAGATCATGCACCGGCACAAGACCGGCGCCCTGATCGAAGCCAGCGTGCGCCTCGGCGCCCTGGCCAGCGGGGCCGCCGAACCCTCCACGCTCAAGGCCCTGGAGGTGTACGCCCAGGCCATCGGCCTGGCGTTCCAGGTGCAGGACGACATCCTCGACGTGGAAAGCGATACCGCCACCCTGGGCAAGACCCAGGGCAAGGATGAGGCCAACCACAAGCCGACCTACCCGGCCCTGCTCGGCCTGGAGCAGGCCAAGGCCTACGCCCTGGAGCTGCGCGACCAGGCCCTGCATGCTCTGCGTCCGTTCGACCACAGGGCCGAGCCGCTGCGCGACCTGGCCCGCTACATCGTCGAGCGGCGCCACTAACCAGCGGGCCGCGCCGCGCTAGTCGCCACCAGCACCGCGGCGGTAGGCCAGCCAGTAGACCCCGGCGACCAGCAGGGTACCGCCGACGATGTTTCCGGCGGTCACCGCCAGCAGGTTGCCCAGCGCCCCCTCGACCGCCACCAGCCCCTGGCCGTCCAGCACCAGCCCGTAGGGCAGGAAGAACCAGTTGGCGATCGAGTGCTCGAAGCCCAGGGCGACGAAGGCACTGATCGGAAAGACGATCCCGAGGATCTTGTCGGTGACGCTGTGCCCGCCCATCGCCAGCCATACCCCCAGGCACACCAGGGCATTGCACAGGATGCCGCGGGCGAAGGCCTCGCCCAGGCCCAGCGTGGCCTTGCTGCGGGCGATCTGCAGCGCCGTCTCGCCGAGGGCGCCGCCGTCCAGGCTGGCGACATCGGCCCAGCACACCAGCAGCACCATGCCCAGGCCGCCGACCACGTTGCCCAGGTAGACCAGCGCCCAGCTGCGCAGGACCTCGCCGGTGCTGATCAGGCGACTGGCCCAGGCCATGGCCATCAGGTTGTTGCCGGTGAACAGCTCGGCGCCGCCAATCACCACCAGCACCAGGCCGAGGCAGAAACTCAGGCCGCCGAGCAGGCGGGTCACGCCGAAGCCCAGGCTGCTGCCGGTGGTGACGACCATGTAGAACAGCGCGCCCAGGGCGATGAAGGCACCGGCCAGCACGGCCAGGACGAACAGCGTCAGGGCATCGGCGCGCGCCTTGGCCACCCCCATCTCCTCGACCCGCCGGGCAATCTCGCGGGGCTGGTAGGCATCGCCGAACAGGTGTTGGTCAACCATGGGGGGCTCCTCCTCACGCAAAGAAGCAGCACCGCCGGGTGCCGCTGGCTGCCTTGATCAGCCTAGTCCAGCCGGGCTCGGCTGCCGCCAGGGCCCCGTCAGAACTGCAGCCGCGCCAGCTCCAGCAACTGGCCACGCAGCCACTGGTTGCCCGCCTCGCCATCGGCATGGCGCGACCAGTACAGGTTGAGGGTCACCGGCGGCAGGTCCAGCGGCATCGGCAGCAGGCGGTTGCCCAAGCCGCGATTGAGCAGTTCGGCATAACGACTGGGCAGGCTCAGCAGCAGCTCGCCCTGGGCCACCAGCAGCGCCGCCGACAGGTAGTGCTGACAGTGCTGGCGCACGCGCCGGGCCAGGCCCAGGTTGGCCAGCGCCAGGTCCTCGACGCAGATGCCGCGGCGGCGCGAGGTCACCGCCACGTGCTCGGCGCTCAGATAACGCTGCGCCGTCAGCTCGCCGCTGAAGGCCGGCCCGGCCATCACGCACAGCGGGTCGCGCAACAGTTGCTGCTGGCGCAATTCGGCGTCCGTCGGCCGGGCGATCTCGATGGCCAGGTCGACCCGCCCGGCCGCCAGTTCCAGCTGCAGTTCGGCCCAGTGCACGCAACTGCTGCGCACCTGCACCTGTGGCGCGACCCGCTGCACGTGGCCGAGCACCGCCGGCAGCACCAGCGGCTCGAGCTGCTCGGCCATGTTCAGGGTGAAGCTGCGCCGGTCGCGCTGCGGGTCGAAGGCCTGCCAGGCGCTGACGCTGCGCCGCAGGCTGCTCAGGGCCTCCTGGATGCTCGGCGCCAGCTGCTCGGCCAGCGGCGTCGGCGCCACTCCACGGCCGTCGCGGACGAACAGCGGGTCGCCGATCTGCTCGCGCAGGCGCGCCAGGGCATGGCTGACCGCCGACTGGCTGAGGTGCAGGATCACCGCGCTGCGGGTCAGGTTGCGCTCGCGGTAGATCACCTCGAACACGCGGAACAGGTTGAGATCGAGGCGGCTCAGCGCCGACCATTCATGTGGTTGATTCATGGTTATTCCAACCCGATGCCCGGACCTTGAGCCTAGCATTCACAGGCCTGCAGATAACCATGCATGAGATTCATGGATAGCGATGCATAAGCATCAGTTCTGCCCCCTGCGACCCCCGCCTAAGCTGGCCGGCAGATCAGCACAACCAGGGTCTCCCCATGAACCAAGACGCCTACCTCGAACGCCTGCATGCGCTGCAGGCCGCCGCCTGGCCAGCCGGCACCCCGCGCGAGCCGCACTACCCGCAAGGCCGCCAGCCACTGAGCGAATACCTGCGCGCCTGGGCCCGCCTGCAACCGCAGGCGCCGGCCCTGGACTTCTACGGCATGCGCCTGAGCTATGCCGAACTGGATGCGCAGAGCGATCGCTGCGCGGCGCTGCTACGCGAGCTGGGCGTCGGCGTCGGCGACCGGGTGGCGGTGTTCATGCCCAACTGCCCGCAGCTGCATATCGCCTTCTACGCCATCCTCAAGTGCGGCGCCGTCTATGCACCGGTCAGCCCGCTGAGCAAGGCATTGGAGCTGAGCTACCAGCTCGAGGACAGCGGCGCGCGCATCATCCTCTGCTTCGACCAGTTGCTGCCGGTGGTGCGGGCGGTGCGCGAGCAGTGCTCGCTGGAGCAGGTACTGGCGACCAGCCTGTCCGAGCTGTGCCCGGCCGAACCGAGCTTGCCGCTGCCCGACCTGCTGCTGGCGCCCAAAGTCGAGGGCGACGACTTTCTCGACTTCTACCCGGCCCTGGCCGCCTGCACCGCTCCGGTGCCGAGCCATCGCCCGCAGCTGGAGGACATCGCCGCGCTCAACTATACGGGCGGCACCACCGGCCTGCCCAAGGGCTGCGTGCACAGCCACGGCGACATGCTCTACACCTGCGCCAGCTTCCTGCCGGTGGCCCTGCAGCTGCGCCCGGACAGCGTGCTGCTGAACTTCCTCCCCGAATTCTGGATCGCCGGGGAAAACGCCGGCCTGCTGTTCCCGGTGTTCAGCGGCTGCCAGCTGGTGCTGCTGGCGCGCTGGGATGCCCTGGCCTTCATGACGGCAGTCGAGCACTACCGGGTCAGCCACTGCGGCCTGCTGGTCGACAGCGCCGCCGAGGTGCTCGAGCACCCGCGGGTCGGCGACTTCGATTTCACCTCCCTGGAAAGGACCGGGAGCATCTCTTTCATCAAGAAGCTCACCCCCGAGTACCGCCGGCGCTGGCGCGAGCTGACCGGCACCAGCCTGTTCGAGTTCAGCTTCGGCATGACCGAGAGCCACACCTGCGACACCTTCACCGCCGGCCTGCAGGACGACGACTTCGACCTCAGGAGCGCGCCGACCTTCGTCGGCCTGCCGGTGCCGGGCACCCAGTTCAAGGTCTGCGACTTCGCCAGCGGCGAGCTGCTGCCGCTGGGCCAGGAAGGCGAGCTGTGCCTGCGCAGCCCGTCGTTGCTCAAGGGCTACTGGAACCGCCCACAGGCCAGTGCCGAGGCGCTGCGCGATGGCTGGCTGCATACCGGCGACCTCGGCCAGATCAGCGAACAGGGCTTTATCCGCTACCTCGGCCGACGCAAGGAAATGCTCAAGGTCAACGGCATGAGCGTGTTCCCCAGCGAGCTGGAGGCGCTGCTCGGCCAGCATCCGGCGATCCTCGCCAGCGCCGTGCTCGGTCGCCCCGACCCTGCGCGCGGCCAGCTGCCGGTGGCCTTCGTGGTGCTCAAGCCGGGCGGCGCGGAGACGGCCGACAGCCTGCAGGCCTGGTGCCGCGAGGCCATGGCGGTCTACAAGGTGCCGCAGATCCGCCTGCTCGACAGCCTGCCGATGACCGCCACCGGCAAGGTGAAGAAGAACGAACTGGAGGAACTGCTGTGACCGCGCCCTTTGACGCCCTGCTGATCGCCAACCGTGGCGAGATCGCCATCCGTATCGCCCGCGCCGCCCACGAGCTGGGCATCCGCTCGCTGGCGGTGTTCGCCGAGGACGACGCCGCCTCCCTGCACCGGCGCAAGGCCGACAGCGCGGTCGCCCTCCAGGGCCGCGGGGTGGCGGCCTACCTGGACATGGACCAGCTGATCGACATCGCCCGCACCGAAGGTTGTCAGGCCATCCACCCCGGCTACGGTTTTCTCGCCGAGAACGCCGAGTTCGCCCGTCGTTGCCGGGCCGCCGGCCTCGTGTTCATCGGCCCCGACGCCGAGGTGCTGGAGCTGTTCGGCGACAAGGCCGCCGCCCGCGCCCTGGCCGAGCGCTGCGAGGTGCCACTGGTGGCCGGCCTCAGCCGCGCGGTCGGCCTGGAGGAGGCGCGCGCCTTCCTCCGCGAGCTGGGCGAAGGCGGCGCGGTGATGCTCAAGGCTTTGGCCGGCGGTGGCGGCCGCGGCATGCGCCCGGTATTCAATGAGGCCGAGCTGGAACAGGCCTTCGCCCGCTGCCAGTCGGAGGCCCGCGCCGCCTTCGGCTGTGACGCGCTCTACGTCGAGCAACTGGTGAGCCACGCCCGGCATATCGAGATCCAGGTGCTCGGCGACGGCAGCGGCGCGGTCAGCCACCTGTGGGAGCGTGACTGCAGCCTGCAGCGGCGCCAGCAGAAGCTGGTGGAGATCGCCCCCAGCCCCGACCTGCCGGCCGCCACCCGCGAGCGGATGATCGCCGCCGCGCTCAAGCTGGCCGCCGAGGTGAACTACCGGGGCCTGGGCACCTTCGAATTTCTGGTCGATGCCGAACAGCCCGAGCGCTTCTACTTCATGGAGGCCAACCCGCGCATCCAGGTCGAGCACACGGTCACCGAGCAGGTCACCGGCGTCGACCTGCTGCACACCCAGCTCAGGCTGGCGGCTGGCGCCTCGCTGGCACAGCTCGGCCTGGCGCAGCCGCCGGCCGTCAACGGCTGCGCCCTGCAGCTGCGGGTCAACCTGGAAACCCTGCACGCCGACGGCAGCACCCGCCCGGCCGTCGGCACCCTGACGGCCTACGAGCCGCCGAGCGGCCCCGGCCTGCGCGTCGACGGCTACGGCTACGCCGGCTACCCGGTCAGCCCCAGCTACGACTCGCTGCTGGCCAAGCTGATCGTCCAGGCGGCGGACTACCCGAGCGCCCTGCGCCGCGCCTACCACGGCCTGTGCGAATTCCGCCTGGAGGGGGTGGCGAGCAACCTGCACCTGCTGCAGAACCTGCTGCGCCTGCCGGAGCTGGCCGCCAACCAGGTGCACACCCGCTTCGTCGAAAGCCAGCTCGAGCGCCTGCTGGCGCCGCAGGCGCAGGCCCATCCGCACCGCTATTTCAGCGCCAGCCCGGCGGCTGCCGACGCGGTGCCGGAAGCGATCGACGCGCCGCCCGGCTGCCTGCCACTGCTGGCGCCAAGCAGCGGCGTGCTGGTCTGCCTGGAGGTCGCCGAGGGCGACGCGGTGGCCGTCGGCCAGAGCGTCGCGGTGCTCGAGGCGATGAAGATGGAGTTCGTGGTCAAGGCCAGCCACAGCGGCATCGTCCGCGCCCTGGCCGTGCAACCGGGCGGCAGCCTCGGCGAGGGCCAGCCGCTGCTGTTCCTCGAACCGGCCGAGGTCGCCGGCGAGCAGGCGCACAGCGAGCAGAGCCTCGACCTCGGGCACATCCGCGCCGACCTGGCCGAGGTGCTCGAGCGCCACGCCCTGACCCGCGACGAGCGCCGCCCCCAGGCCGTGGCCAGGCGGCGCAAGAGCGGCCAGCGCACGGTCCGGGAAAACCTCGCGGACCTGCTCGATGACGGCAGCTTCATCGAATACGGCGCCCTGGCCCTGGCCGCCCAGCGCCACCGCCGCTCGCTGGAAGAACTGATCGAGCAGAGCCCGGCCGACGGCCTGGTCGCCGGCATCGGCACGGTCAACGCCGCCAGCTTCGGCGAGCAGGCGGTGCGCTGCATGACCATCGCCTACGACTACACGGTGTTCGCCGGTACCCAGGGGGTGCTCAACCACAAGAAGACCGACCGCATGCTGCAGCTGGCCGAGCAGTGGCGCCTGCCGCTGGTGCTGTTCGCCGAGGGCGGTGGCGGCCGGCCGGGCGACAGCGACTTCGTCGGCGTGGCCGGCCTGGACTGCCACACCTTCGTCAGCATGGCCAGGCTGTCCGGCTTGGTGCCGCTGGTCGGGGTGGTGTCGGGGCGCTGCTTCGCCGGCAACGCCGCCCTGCTCGGCTGCTGCGACCTGATCATCGCCACCGACGACGCCAGCATCGGCATGGCCGGCCCGGCGATGATCGAGGGCGGCGGCCTGGGTCGTTTCACCCCGGAACAGGTCGGCCCGGTCGCCGTGCAGGGGCCCAACGGGGTGATCGACGTGCGCGTGACCGACGAGGCCGAAGCGGTGCGGGTGGCCAAGCAGTACCTGGGCTACTTCCAGGGCACGCTGGCCGACTGGCAGTGCGCCGACCAGCGCCAGCTGCGTCAGCTGATCCCGGAGAACCGCCTGCGGGTCTACGACATCCGCCAGGTCATCGCCACCCTGGCCGACGCCGGCAGCGTCCTGGAGCTGCGCCGCGAGTTCGCCCCGGGGCTGATCACCGCCCTGGTGCGCATCGAGGGCCGGCCGTTCGGCCTGCTGGCCAACAACCCCATGCACCTGGGCGGCGCCATCGATGCGGTCGCAGGCGACAAGGCCGCGCGCTTCATGCAGCTATGCGACGCCCATGATCTGCCGATGATTTCCCTCTGTGACACCCCCGGTTTCATGGTCGGGCCGGAAGCGGAGAAGCAGGCCACGGTGCGTCACGTCTCGCGCCTGTTCGTCGCCGCCGCCAGCCTGTCGGTGCCCTTCTTCACCGTGGTCCTGCGCAAGGGCTACGGCCTCGGCGCCCAGGCCATGGCCGCCGGCAGCTTTCACTCGCCGCTGTTCACCATCGCCTGGCCCAGCGCCGAGTTCGGCGCCATGGGCCTGGAAGGCGCGGTGCACCTGGGCTTCGCCAAGGAGCTGGCGGCCGTGGAGGAGCCCGCCGAGCGCCAGCAGCTGTTCGACAAGCTGGTGGCGAAGGCCTACCAGAGCGGCAAGGCCATCAACATGGCCAGTTTCCTCGAGATCGACGCGGTGATCGACCCGCAGGAGACCCGCAGCTGGCTGCTGCGTGGGCTCAATGCCACGCCGAAACCGGCGCCGCGCTCGGGCAGGAAGCGCGCCGTCGATACCTGGTAGTGCGCGGCAACAGCCCCACTTTCGCCGTCCGGCTTTCCCGGTGCGTCGTGACCGGCGCGCCCGGGAGGGCCAGCGGCGATAGGACGCCGCAGCTTGTTTGGGCAGTTTCCGGTGGTTCGGGTAAACTGCCGCATCTTTTACGCCTATAACGATCCGCCCGATGCCGACGACCTTCCATGAGATTCCCCGCGCTCGCCCGCTGACGCCCCTGCTCGACCGCGCCACCACGCCGGATCAGCTGCGCCGCCTGGGCGAAGCGGAACTGGAAATCCTGGCCAACGAGCTGCGCCAGTACCTGCTCTATACGGTCGGCCAGACCGGCGGGCATTTCGGCGCGGGCCTCGGCGTGATCGAGCTGACCGTGGCCCTGCACTACGTCTTCGACACCCCGGACGATCGCCTGGTGTGGGACGTCGGCCACCAGGCCTACCCGCACAAGATCCTCACCGGCCGCCGCGAACGCATGGGCACGCTGCGCCAGAAGGACGGCATCGCCGCCTTCCCGCGCCGCTGCGAGAGCGAGTACGACACCTTCGGCGTCGGCCATTCCAGCACCAGCATCAGCGCCGCCCTGGGCATGGCCATCGCCGCCCGCCTGCAAGGCTCGCGGCGCAAGGCGGTGGCGGTGATCGGCGACGGCGCGCTGACCGCCGGCATGGCCTTCGAGGCGCTCAATCACGCCTCTGACGTCAACGCCAACATGCTGGTGATCCTCAACGACAACGACATGTCGATCTCCAAGAATGTCGGCGGCCTGTCCAACTACCTGGCCAAGATAATCTCCAGCCGCTCCTACGCGAGCATGCGCGAGGGCAGCAAGAAGGTGCTGTCGCGCCTGCCCGGCGCCTGGGAGATCGCGCGCAAGGTCGAGGAGCACGCCAAGGGCATGCTGGTGCCCGGCACCCTGTTCGAGGAGCTGGGCTGGAACTACATCGGCCCGATCGACGGCCACGACCTGCCCACCCTCCTCGCGACTTTGCGCAACATGCGCGACCTGGAGGGCCCGCAGTTCCTCCATGTGATCACCCAGAAGGGCAAGGGCTTCGCTCCGGCCGAGATCGACCCGATCGGCTACCACGCGATCACCAAGCTCGAGCCGATCAAGGCCGAGGTCGCGCCGAAGAAGACCGGCGGCCCCAAGTACTCCAATGTGTTCGGCCAGTGGCTGTGCGACATGGCCGCGCAGGACCCGCGCCTGGTCGGTATTACCCCGGCGATGAAGGAAGGCTCGGACCTGGTGGCCTTCAGCGAGCGCTTCCCCGAGCGCTACTTCGACGTGGCCATCGCCGAGCAGCACGCGGTGACCCTGGCCGCGGGCATGGCCTGCGACGGCGTCAAGCCGGTGGTGGCGATCTACTCGACCTTCCTCCAGCGCGCCTACGACCAGCTGATCCACGACGTGGCGGTGCAGAATCTCGACGTGCTGTTCGCCATCGACCGCGCCGGCCTGGTCGGCGAGGACGGCCCAACCCACGCCGGCAGCTTCGACCTGTCCTACCTGCGCTGCATCCCCGGCATGCTGGTGATGACGCCGAGCGATGAGAACGAGCTGCGCCGCATGCTCACCACCGGCCACCTGTTCGACGGCCCTGCCGCGGTGCGCTACCCGCGCGGCAGCGGCCCCAACGCCAGCATCGAGCCCGGCCTGCTCCCCCTGGAGATCGGCAAGGGCGTGCTCCGCCGCCAGGGCCAGGGCGTCGCTCTGCTAGTATTCGGCGTGCAACTGGCCGAGGCGCTGCAAGTGGCCGAGACGCTGAACGCCACGGTCGCCGACATGCGTTTCGTCAAGCCGCTGGACGAGGCCCTGGTGAGGCAACTGGCCGCCGACCACGGGCTGCTGGTGACCATCGAGGAAAACAGCATCATGGGCGGCGCTGGCTCCGCGGTCAGCGAGTTCCTCGCCCGCGAGAACATCCTCAAGCCGATGCTTCACCTCGGCCTGCCGGACAGCTACGTCGAGCACGCCAAGCCGGCGCAGATGCTCGCCGAGTGCGGCCTGGACGCCGCCGGCATCGAGGCCAGCGTGCGCGAGCGCCTGGCCGGATTGCAGGACTGAGCAGCCGACAGGCTGCATTGCTTTACCCGCCGCCGCCACCTAAGGTAGCGGCGTTTTGCTTGTCCGAGGTCGCGGCCACACTAGCCGCGTGAAAAGGGAAGCAGGTGCGCCGCTGTCTCGAACAGCGACAAGGCCTGCGCTGCCCCCGCAACGGTAACCGACGGCGTGCGAGCGCTCAGCACTCGCACGTAGCCTTTCCCGATACGCCACTGGGTTCGCCTGGGAAGGCGGGAAAGGGCCAGTCGGCAGCCCGTAGACCTGCCTCGGCACATTTGACAGGTGTTGCGGAGGGCATCACCGTCAAGCGCTGGCTGCCCATCGCTTGCCCGTGCTTGTCCCTGCCCTCCTCAAAAGAATTCTTCCTTTTGAGGACTTATCGATGAAGCTATCCCCTCTTGCCCTGGCCGTGGCCCTGACCCCAGGCCTGGCCTTGGCCGCCGATGCCAATGATCCCTACCAGACGCCACCGCTGGTGATCACCCGCGGCACCCCGCTGCAACAGCCGGCGCCGGCCAGCATCGCGGTCATCGACCGCAAACAGATCGAAACCAGCGCCGCGAGCAGCCTGGTGGAGGTGCTGCGCACCCAGGCCGGCCTGCAGATCCTCGACACGCTCGGGGACGGCAATCGGGTCGCCATCAGCCTGCGTGGATTCGGCGAAAATGCGATCAACAATACCCTGGTACTGGTCGACGGTCGGCGCCTGAACAACTCCAACCAGAGTGGCCCAGATCTCAATAGCGTACCTTTGGCCAATATCGAGCGCATCGAGATCATCCGCGGCGCCGGCACGGTGCTCTACGGCGATCAGGCGGTTGGCGGGGTGATCAATATCATCACCCGCCGCCCCAGCGAGAATGAGGCCTACGTGGAGACCAGCCGCGGCAGCCATGACCTGGAAGCCTATCGCGGCCACTTCAACCGGGTTCTGGGCGCCGGCTTTTCCGTTTATGGCAGCGGGGAAGCGCGACATGCCGACGGCTACCGCGACAACAACAACGCCAGCTACAGCAACGCCTTCGGCCGCCTGCGCCACGACCATGACGAGGGCTGGGCCCTGTATGAATACCAGAGCATCGACGACGAACTGCGCTATCCGGGCAGTCTGACCCTGGCGCAGCGCCGCGCCGACCGCAAGGCCGCGGGGAGCCCGCAGGACTTCAACGACAGCAAGACCCAGGTGCACCGCGTCGCGATCCAGCAAAACCTCGGCAGTAACTGGACTGCCGATATCGACTACAGCCACCGTGACACCGATGGAGTGGGCGCATTGTTCGCCACGCCGTTCGTCCAGGGCAACCGTGTCGAGAGCCTGAGCCCACGCCTGACCGGGCACTGGAATACCTCCCTGGGTCGCAGCGAATGGCTTCTCGGTCATGACCAGATCGTCAGCGACTACGAACTCAGCTCCATATTCGGCGACACCCGCTCGCGGCAGACCCTGCGCGACTGGTATAGCCAGCTCAGCCAGCCGCTGGGCAACGATCTCACCCTGACCCTGGGCTACCGCACCAGCGAGGCGAAGGATCACAACAAGGTAGCCGGCCGCAAACACAGTGACCGCGAGGACAGCAACAGCCTGGGTTTGAGCTGGCAGGCCAATGCGCAGACTCGCCTGTTTCTCAAGCGCGAGGACGTGCTGCGCTTCGCCAACGTAGAAGACAACGCCTTCACGCTGCCCGGCGTCGACTTCCTGGCTCCCCAGACCGGCCAGTCTTGGGAAGGCGGCATCGAATGGCAGGACAGCATTCAGCGCTATCAGCTAAGCCTGTACCGTCTGGACCTGGACAACGAGCTGATCTTCGACCCGGTGAATTTCGTCACCATCAATCTGGATGAGACTCGTCGCGACGGCGTGCTGCTAGAGGCGCAGCGTCAGCTCACTGACCGCCTGAGCCTCGGTGGCCAGTACAGCTTCACCGACGCCCGCTATCGCGCCGGGGCCTTCGAAGACAACGATGTTCCTTGGGTAGCCCGGCATACCGCCGCCCTCAAGCTTAACTATCTATTGCTGCAGGGCTTGGCCGGTTACCTCGAAGCCAACTACACAGGGCCACGTTTTCTGGCCGGCGACGACGGCCATGTGATGCCACGCGAAGGCGGCTACACGCTGTTCAACGTCGGCCTGACCTACGACTTTCAACAACTCAGCGCCAGGCTGCGAATCAACAACCTGACCGGCAAGCGCTACGACAGCTATGCGTCCTATGCGAGTTTCCTGCCCGGCAACAAGGGCCTCTATCCAGCGACCGAGGAAGACGTTCAGTTGAGCGTCGGCTACCGCTTCTAACAGCTGCCGCCAACGACAAGGCCCCGCATTGGCGGGGCCTTGTCGTTCAGGGTGCTACTGCGCTGCGGCCAACCGTTCGCAGAGTTGCTCGGTGGCATCCAGCATCTGGAAGCTGGGGCGCTCCAGGCCCTTGTCCGGCACCGCCCACAGCTGATCGAGGCGCACCGCCGCCAGGTCGGGCCAGTGCTTCCAGATATCCAGCTGGGCGCCCGAGCCTGCGAGTATCACCTCGGGGTCGCGCTGCAACACCGCCTCGATGCTGACCTGGGGTGCCGGCAGGCTGAGGTCGGCGAATACGTTCTCGGCGCCGCAGACGCGCAGGGCATCGCTGATGATCTGGCGGCCGCCGATGGTGTACAGCGGCTTGTCCCAGATCTGGTAGAACACCCGCAACGGCCGTTCGCGCCGATAGCGCGTGGCGAGCCCGTGCAGACGCGTACCGAAGCGCTGGCGCAATTGCCGGCCCTGCTCGGCGCGCCCGATGCGCCTGCCGATCTCGGCGAACTGCTCGGCCAGAGTCGCCAGGTCGCGGGGCTCGACGATCAGCAAAGGGATACCGAAGTCGAGCAGCTGCTGGCGCTGGGCCGGGCCAATGCTGTCCGGCCAGAGCAGCACCAGGTCGGGCTGCAGCCTGAGCAGGCTTTCCATTTCCAGCTGGCCGTAGCGGCCCACCGAAGGCACTTCGGCCAAGGCCGGCGGGCGCTCGCCGCCGTCGAGCATTCCGACCAGCAGGTCGGCCGCTTCCAACTCCAGGACGATCTCGCTGAGCGAAGGTGCCAGGCTCACCAGGCGCTCGACCGCCTGCGCCTTGCTGGCCAGGCCGGGCCAGGCCAGCAAGGCGAGCAGACAGGCGAGCAGGCGGATCATTGGCCGAGCTGGCGGGGTATGCGGTAGAGGTAGAGCAGCACCACGCTGGCCAGCGCCAGGAGCATCAGGGGGATGGCCTCCAGCCCGGCGAAGACCGCCAAAGCGGCGATCCAGGCTGGCAGGCCGGCACCGAGAAAGGCCAGGCGCCGGCGATGGGCCAGAGCCAGCCAGGCGGCCGGTTCCTGCGGGCTGTCCAGCGCCTTCTCGGTGGCGATCAACTCGCGCTTGTAGGCATGGAACAGCGGCAGACTGACGAACAACGACGCCAGACCGGCGATGAACAGGGGCATGGCCAGCACGCCCAGTTGCTGGTCGGCACCGAACAGCAGGTTGAGCAGCAACAGCGGCGCCAGGGTCAGGCCCAGCTGACGCCACCAGGCCAGCGCCAGGCGGCGGCGCACCTCGCCGCGGGTCACAGGCTTTCCTCGACCTCGCCCTGGTGCAGGCTGCCGAGCATGTGCCCGAGCTTGCCGGCCTTGGTCGCCAGGTACTTCTTGTTGTGCGGGTTGTGGTCGATCTGCAGCGGCACGCGGGCCGCCACGTTGATGCCCATGTCGCCCAGCGCCTTGACCTTGCGGGGGTTGTTGGTCATCAGCTTGAGTTCCTTGATGCCCAGGTGCTCGAGCATCGGCCGGCAGATAGCGTAGTCACGCTGGTCGGCACCGAAGCCCAGACGCTCATTGGCCTCCACGGTATCGGCGCCACCATCCTGCAGCTCATAGGCGCGGATCTTGTTCAGCAGGCCGATGCCACGACCCTCCTGGCGCAGGTAGAGAAGCACGCCACGGCCCTCGGCGGCGATTGCCCGCAGCGCGGCTTCGAGCTGAAAGCCGCAGTCACAGCGCAGGCTGAACAAGGCATCGCCGGTCAGGCATTCGGAATGCAGGCGCCCCAGCACCGGTTTGCCGTCGGCGACATCGCCAAAGGTCAGGGCAACGTGTTCCTTGCCGGTGGCCTCTTCGAGGAAGCCGTGCATGGTAAACACGCCAAACGGCGTAGGCAGCTGGGAGGCGGCGACGAACACGACAGGCACCGGATGCTCCTAAAAATAAGATCGGAAATACAAGGACGGCATTGTAACAGCAGGCCTCACCGGCCGGTCAGCCTGAATTGCCGATGATAACCATCGACTGCCTGCGACTCGCCGCGCGTTTACAGCTTCGACTCCAGCACCAGCACGTCCTGCTCGACCTTCCAGCCGACCCGGTTGAGAAAGCTCATGCCCAGCAGCACTTCGCTCGGCGAGCCGCCTTCGAGCACCACCGCCTCGACCCCCAACACCTCCAGGCTGCCAACCTTGACGCGGTCGAGGCTGACCCGCCAGCCGCGCGCAGTACCGCTGGCGGTGCTGACCTGCAGCGGTCGGCCGACCACCCGGAAGTCGATGCCCAAGCGCCGGGCCTGGCCTTCGTTGAGGGCCACCGAGGTGGCGCCGGTGTCGACCAGGAACTGCACCGGATGGCCGTCAATCGAACCGGCCACCCAGTAATGACCGCCAAGGCCCTTGGCGATACTCAGGCGGCGCTTGCTCGGCTCGGCGAAACCTTCGCTGTATTCACGACTGAGGCCAAAGGCGCGCTCGACGCCATCGACCCGCAGCACCGCGCCGCGGCTGTCGGCGCTGACCACCACCACGCCGCCCGGCCCGGTCTGTCCGACCTTGACCAGCTTGCGCTGGCCATCGACGTTGATCACCGCGGCACCGGGAAACAGGCCAACCACCTGCACCTGCGACGCCGCCCGGATCGAACCGGCCGCTGCCAGCATCAAGACACCAATTACAACGATCAGACTTCGAATCAAACGACATGTACTCCTGGTCAGTCGAAGGGATAGGGCTGTTTCCAGCGGATGAACAGCGGACGCAGACTGCCGCGCTCGATCAGCCGCCCCATGCGCCTATCGTAGAGTTCGGCCAGCGCATGGCCGCGCGGGTTGTCGGCAAAGCCCAGGTACAACGGCAAGTGAGTCAGGTCGGTGATCCGGTAACGCGCCGGATCGGCGGCGCCGGCGAGCACCTCCTCGACCTCGGTACGGGCATCGATATAGAAATCCGCATTACCCCGCTCGAGCATGCCCAGGATGCCACTGCGACGCTGGACCTCCTGATAGCGCTGCAGGTTCGGCAGATAGCGCTGGTAGGCGTAGCCGCGCATCCACACCAGGCGAAATTCGCCCAGTTCTTCCAGACGCGGCCGCGGCTGCTCGACCCGCCCCAGGGCACTGATCTGGTCGGTGTCGTAATGCCTGCGCGGGTAGAACACGCCCTGGTCGACCTCATTGCGGTAGGAGCCGACCCAGGCATCGGCCTCGCCCCGCTGCACCAGACCGATCGAGCGGGTGTAGGGCACACTTTGAATCACCAGCTGGACACCTTCCGGCTCGAACACCTGACGCAGGATGTCCCAGGCCAGACCGCGGCCATCGGCCTGGGTGTGGCCCTCCCAGACCTCACTGGCCAGACGGATCTGCGCGGGCAGGCTCGACTCGGCCCGAGCCCCGGCGGCTCCAAGCACCCCCAGCAATATCACCAGCCACCAGCCTCGCATGCCAGTACCTCCGGTTGCGCTAGACGCCCAATCCTGTCGCCAGGCCATTGGCCCAGCCCCACACCAGCAGCTGCAGGGCCAGCCAGGCACACACCCCGGCGAGCACGTCGTCGAGCATGATGCCGACGCCGCCGTGCACATGCCTGTCGACCCAGCCAATCGGCCAGGGCTTGAGGATGTCGAACAGGCGGAACAGCAGGAAGCCTAGCAGCAACCAGACCCAGCCCTCCGGCACCAGCCAGAGGGTGATCCACATGCCGACCATCTCGTCCCAGACGATCCCTTCATGGTCATGCACGCCCAGGTCGCGAGCGACCTTGCCGCACAGCCAGAAGCCGAACAGCAGGGTGACACCGAGCATCAGCCAATAGCCCCAGCCCGGCAGCAGCTGCCACAGCGGCACGAACGGCAGGGCCACCAGCGACCCCCAGGTGCCCGGCGCCTTCGCCAGGGTGCCGGCGCCGAAGCCGAAGGCGAGGAAATGCCAGGGATTGCGCCATACCGATGGCGGCACGCGGGGGGCTTCAGTCACCGTCACTCCGGAAATGCTCGTAGCCGCGCACCGGCGGCGTGACAGGACGGCCCTGTTTATCCAGCAGCTGCACGCCCTGGCCGGCCTCGACCCGGCCGATCACATGGATCGGCCAGCCCTGAGCCTGCAGATCAGCCAGGTGCTCGGCCGGCAGGGTGAACGCCAGCAGGTAGTCATCGCCACCGCTCAGGGCGCAGTCGCGCGCCATCGTTTCGCCGACCAAGGCCACCAGGGCCGGCGACAGGGGCAGGCGCGCCTGCTCGACCAGCAAGGCCACGCCCGACGCCTTGGCGATATGGCCGCAGTCGGCCAGCAGGCCGTCGGACACGTCCAGCGCCGCCGTGGCCTTGCCACGCAGGGCCTGACCGAGGTCCAGCTGCGGCTGCGGCGCCCAATAACGCGCCAGCAACGGCTCGGCGATCTCGGCGGCGGCCTGGCGCTGGCCCAGCACCAGCGGCAAGGCGCCCGCCGCCTCGCCCGGATAGCCGCCGACACAGAGCAGCTCGCCGGCCCTGGCACCGCTGCGGGTCAGGGCCTGGCCGGCCGGGATCCGGCCGAACACGGTGAGGGTCAGGCACAGGGGGCCGCGCGAGGTGTCGCCACCGATCAGGCGCACGCCACAGGCCTGAGCCATGCGGTCCAGGCCTGCGGCTAAGCCTTGCAGCCAGGCCGGATCGGCGCTGGGGATAGTCAGGGCCAGGGTGAAGCCGATGGGCGTGGCGCCCATCGCCGCCAGATCGCTGACCGCCACGCCCAGGGCGCGCTGCGCCAGCAGGAAGGACTCGCAGGCCTCGGGGAAATGCACCCCGGCGACCAGGGTGTCGGTGGACACCGCCAGCTGCTCGCCCGGCGGCAGCGCCAGCAGCGCGCAGTCGTCGCCGATGCCCAGGGCCACGCCTTCGCCCGCCCGCGCACAGGACGCGGCGGCGAAGTAGCGACGGATCAGCTCGAACTCACCCAAGGCCGGGGCGCCCGTCTCAGCGCTTGTTGGCGCGGACTTCGTCGGCCCGCAGGCGCGGTGCCAACTTGTCCAGCACGCCGTTGACGAACTTGTGCCCGTCGGTGGCGCCGAACACCTTGGCCAGCTCGATGCCTTCGTTGATCACCACGCGATAGGGCACGTCGATGCGGTTCTTCAGCTCGTAGGTGCTCAGGCGCAGGATGGCCAGCTCGACCGGGTCGATTTCATCCAGCGGGCGATCGAGCAGGGGCTCGAACAGGCCGTCGATCTCGCTCTTCTGGCGCGGCACGCCATGCAGGATCTCGTGGAAATAGGCGCCGTCGACCGCGCTGAAGTCGTTATCGACGCGGAACTGCGCTTCGATCTCGTTCAGCGCCTGCCCGGCCATGTGCCAGGAGTACAGCGCCTGCATGGCCAGGGAGCGCGCCTGGCGGCGCGCGAGAATCTTGCCGCTGGGTGCTTTCGGCCCCTTGGCCGGCTGCGGCTTCTGGCCGTTGCTGTCGTTCTGGCTCACTTGGCCTCCAACTGCGCCAGCAGGCTGACCATTTCCAGGGCCGAGAGGGCCGCTTCGGCGCCCTTGTTGCCGGCCTTGGTGCCGGAGCGCTCGATGGCCTGCTCGATGGAGTCGACGGTCAGCACGCCGAAGGCGACCGGCACGCCGAACTCCATGGACACCTGGGCCAGGCCCTTGGTGCATTCGCCGGCGACGTATTCGAAGTGCGGGGTGCCGCCGCGGATCACCGCACCGAGGGCGATGATGGCGTCGAAGTCACCGCGCTGGGCGACCTTCTGCGCCACCAGCGGGATCTCGAAGGCACCCGGCGCGCGGATGATGGTGATCTCGCTCTCGCTCACACCGTGGCGCACCAGGGCGTCGACGGCGCCGCTTACCAGGCTCTCGACGACGAAGCTATTGAAGCGGCCGACCACCAGGGCGAAACGGCCCTTGGGAGCGATGAAAGTACCTTCGATGGTCTTCAGGGTCATAAACGAAATCTCACAGTGTTTAAAGAGCCGGGGCGCCCGCTGGGCACCCCGAAACAGATAATGGTCCCGCTCCCGGCGCCGTGCGCCACCGACTCCCGGGGGAGTCGGCTTGAGGTCACGGCCGGCGGCCGCGTTATTCGGAGGGCAGGTATTCTACAACTTCCAGATCGAAGCCGGATATCGCGTTGAACTTCATCGGCGAACTCATCAGGCGCATCTTGCGCACGCCGAGATCGCGGAGAATCTGCGAACCGGCACCGACCGTGCTGTAGGTAGTCGGGTTGACCGCCTTCTGCTCATGGCCGAGCTGACGCTCCAGATGGGCCAGCAGGTCCGGCCCGGTCAGCGGATTGCCCAGCAGCAGCACCACGCCGCTGCCGGCCTTGGCCACCTCGGCCATGGCCGCGCGCAGGCTCCAGCGCCCTTCCTGCTTGACCATGAACAGGTCGCGCAGCGGGTCCATGTTGTGCACCCGCACCAGGGTCGGCTGTTCGGCGCAGATGCTGCCCAGGGTCAGGGCCATGTGCACGTCGCCTTCCACCGCATCGCGGTAGTTGACCAGGTTGAACTGGCCCAGCTCGGTGTCCAGCAGGGTCTCGCTGACCCGCTCGACGGTGCGCTCGTGGATCAGCCGGTAGTGGATCAGGTCGGCGATGGTGCCGATCTTGATGCCGTGCTCGGCGGCGAACTCTTCCAGCTCGGGACGGCGGGCCATGGTGCCGTCGTCGTTCATGATTTCGCAGATCACCCCGCTCGGCTCGAAACCGCCCATGCGCGCCAGGTCGCAGGCCGCCTCGGTGTGGCCGGCGCGGGCCAGCACGCCGCCGGGCTGGGCCATCAGCGGGAAGATGTGGCCGGGGCTGACGATGTCGTCGGCCTTGGCGTTCTTCGCCGCGGCCGCCTGTACGGTGCGCGCGCGGTCGGCGGCGGAGATGCCGGTGGTGACGCCTTCGGCGGCCTCGATGGAGACGGTGAACTTGGTGCCGAAGCCGGAGCCGTTGCGCGGCGCCATCAGCGGCAGCTTGAGCAGCTCGCAGCGTTCGCGGGTCATCGGCATGCAGATCAATCCTCTGGCAAATCTAGCCATGAAGTTGATGTGCTCGGCGGTGACGCATTCGGAGGCGATGATCAGGTCGCCCTCGTTCTCGCGGTCCTCGTCATCCATGAGGATGACCATCTTGCCGGCGCGGATGTCTTCGATCAGCTCTTCGATGCTATTGAGTGCCATGCAAGCGGTTCCTTAATTCTTCAGATAGCCGTGTTCGGCCAGAAAGCCTTCGGTCAGGCCCGACGCCTTGGGTTCGGCGGCCTTGTCGCCGAGCAGCAGGCGCTCCAGGTAGCGCGCCAGCAGGTCGACCTCGAGATTGACCCGGCGCCCGGGGCGGTAGTCGACCATGATGGTCTCGGCCAGGGTGTGCGGCACTATGGTCAGCTCGAACTCGGCGCCGTCCACCGCGTTGACCGTCAGGCTGGTGCCGTCGACGGTGATCGAACCCTTGTGGGCGATGTACTTGGCCAGTTCACGCGGCGCGCGGATCTTGAATTGCACTGCGCGGGCGTTGTCCTCGCGCGAGACCACTTCGCCGACACCGTCGACATGGCCGCTGACCAGATGCCCGCCGAGGCGGCTGGTCGGGGTCAGGGCCTTCTCCAGGTTGACCCGGCTGCCGGGCTTGAGGTCGATGAAGGCGGTTCGCGCCAGGGTCTCGCGGCTGACGTCGGCCCAGAAGCCGTCGCCGGGCAGCTCCACCGCGGTCAGGCACACGCCGTTGACCGCGATGCTGTCGCCTAGCTTGACGTCGCCGAGGTCGAGCTTGCCGGTAGCCACGTACACGCGCACGTCGCCACCCTTGGGCGTCATCGCCCGGATGCTGCCGATGGATTCGATTATGCCGGTGAACATGGGTCCTCCGGTGCGCGGCTGAAGGTGATGCAGAACAGCATGGACGAACTCCTGTTTTGGTCAAAACAGGGCAGTGCCGATCGATAGGGATTTCACGGCCACACAATGGGTGCCCGAGGAGGGAATCCCGCTCTCTCTTTATCCGGACTATACCGTCGGCCCCGGAATCGCACCGGGTCTGCTGACCCTGCCGATGCGCCACTGAAGGGCCCTCGGCAAGCGCTCGCGGGCTAGACGCGTGGCGCCATTACCGCCGGTGGGGAATCACACCCCGCCCTGAGAACGTTGTGGCCACCTGCGTGACCGCGTTGCGTTTTACCATATTTGTCGCGTCGCTGCATGGCCGCGCGACAAGTCGTGCCGGTGCCGTCGTATCCGCCAATGCCGGCGTCGCGGCGAAATGCTCGAAGCGGCCCCCGCCCTACTCGACCGGCACCGCGATGATCCGCCAGTCGTCGCCGACCGCCCGCACCTCGACTATCTTCAGCGCCTTGGCCTCGGCCATCCGCGCCAGCGGCAGCTCCAGCAGCGGCCGGGCGCTGGAGCCGAGCAGCTTGGGCGCGACGAACAACTGGTACTCGTCGACCAGGCCCTGCTCGGCGAAGGCCCCGGCCAGGCGCGGGCCGGCCTCGACCAGCACCTCATTGGCCCCGCGCGCCGCCAGCTCCACCAGCAGCCGGCGCAAATCGACATGGCCGCCCTCGCCCGGCAACGCCAGCAACTCATGGCCGCCGGCCCGGTATCGCTCGCCCTGCTCACCGGCGCAGCTTGCCACCAGAGTCGATCCAGCCTGGAAGAAGGGCGCATCGAGCGGTACCCGCAGGCGGCCGTCGACCAGCACCCGCAACGGCGGCCGGGCAACGGCCAGATCGGTCAGTTCGGCATCCAGGCCCAGTTCCTCGCCGCGCACGGTCAACCGGGCTGCGTCGGCCAACAGCGTATCGGCGCCGCTCAGGACCACACTGGAGCGGGCGCGCAGGCGCTGCACCGCGCTGCGCGCGGCCGGCCCGGTGATCCACTGGCTCTCGCCGCTGGCCATGGCGGTGCGCCCGTCCAGGCTCATCGCCAGCTTGACCCGCACCAGCGGCAGGCCCTGCTCCATGCGCTTGACGAAACCGGCATTGAGCGCGCGCGCCTCGGCCTCGAGCACGCCGCTGTGCACCGCGATGCCGGCCTCGGCCAGGCGCGCCAGGCCCGTGCCGGCGACCTGCGGATTGGGGTCCTGCATGGCCGCGACCACCCGGGCGACGCCGGCGGCGATCAGCGCATCGGCACAGGGCGGCGTGCGCCCGTGATGACTGCAGGGCTCCAGGGTCACATAGGCGGTGGCACCGCGGGCCCGTTCGCCGGCCTGGCGCAGCGCGTGCACCTCGGCGTGCGGCTCGCCGGCGCGCAGGTGCCAGCCCTCGCCGACGACCTGTCCGTCAGCGACTATGACGCAGCCGACCCGCGGGTTGGGGTGGGTGGAATACAGGCCCTTGCGCGCCAGTTCCAGAGCCAGGGCCATGAAGCCGTGATCGCTGGCGCCCATCACTCTTTCGCCGGCTCGCGGGACAGCCGATCGATTTCCTCGCGGAACTCGTTGAGGTCCTGAAAGCGCCGATAGACCGAGGCGAAACGGATGTAGGCCACTTCATCGAGCTTCTGCAGCTCGCCCATGACCAGCTCGCCGAGTACCAGCGACTTGATCTCGCGCTCGCCGGTGGCACGCAGCTTGTGCTTGATGTGGGCGATGGCCGCCTCCAGGCGCTCGATACTCACCGGGCGCTTCTCCAGGGCGCGCTGCATGCCGGCGCGCAGCTTGTCCTCGTCGAACGGCTGGCGGCTGCCGTCCTGCTTGATCAGGCGCGGCATCACCAGTTCGGCGGTCTCGAAGGTGGTGAAACGCTCGCCGCAGGCCAGGCATTCGCGGCGGCGGCGCACCTGCTCGCCCTCGGCGACCAGGCGCGAGTCGATGACCTTGGTATCGTTGGCGGCGCAGAAGGGGCAGTGCATAGGAGGGCAATCGCCTTGGACGGAAAAGCGCCATGGTAGCGCATCCCCAAGGCAAGACAAGCCGAGGGCTTTGCGGTATACAGACGCCCGCCCTACTACTCTTGCTGACACCTGTTTCGATGGACATTCCCATGCTGCTGCGCTCGCTTGCACCGCTCGCCCTGGTCGGCCTGCTCTCGGCCTGCGGCGGCCAGGCGCCCACGCCCCCCGCGCCATCAGCCGAACCCGCGCCTGTCGCGCCGCCAGCGGCCGAGGTGAAGCCGGCCGACTGGCACGCGCTCAGCGGCCTCCTGCACGGTGCCCCCGAGGGGGCCGAGGTGGAACTGGCCCTGCTGGTGATCGACGAGCGCGGCCTGCCACGGGACATGCTCGGCATCCTGCAGTTCCATGGCAACGGCGAACCCCAGGCGTTCCAGCTGATCTTCAATCCGCGCGACTTCGCCCGTGGCATCCGTGTCGAGTTGCGCGGCCGCGCCCACCTGGCCGGGCGCCTGATCCTGCGCCTGCCACCGCTGACCATTCCCCACGCTGCCGACCAGAACGTCGGCGAACTGCGCCTGGTGCCCATGCGATGAATGCCCCCGCACAACTGCAAGCCGCCCTCAACCAACTGCTCGGCGATGCCCGCCTGGGCGCCGCGACTTTGCCCGGCACCGACCTGCGACTGTGGCTGATCGATGCGGCGAACATGGACCGCGCCTTCAGCCCCGAGGAGACCCGGCGCATCCTCGAGGAACCGCCGTACTGGTGTTTCTGCTGGGCCAGCGGCCTGGTCCTGGCGCGCTGGCTGGCCGAGCGGCCGGACTGGGTGCGCGGCAAGCGCGTGCTGGATTTCGGCGCCGGCTCCGGCGTGGCGGCGATCGCCGCGGCCAAGGCCG
This sequence comes from Pseudomonas zhanjiangensis, assembly GCF_041027545.1. Taxonomy (NCBI): domain Bacteria; kingdom Pseudomonadati; phylum Pseudomonadota; class Gammaproteobacteria; order Pseudomonadales; family Pseudomonadaceae; genus Pseudomonas; species Pseudomonas zhanjiangensis. Next base: position 104,422 of record NZ_JBFTEG010000012.1, read on the forward strand.
GCGCCGCCGAAGTGGTGGCCTGCGACCTCGACCCGCTGGCCCTCGAGGCCTGCCGGGCGAATGCCGCGCTGAATGGCGTCGAGCTGAGCTACTCGACGGACTTCTTCCAGGAGCAGGACCGTTTCGACCTGATCATCGTCGCCGACGTGCTCTACGACCGCGCCAACCTGCCGCTGCTCGACCAATTTCTCAGCCGCGGCCGCCAGGCCCTGGTCGCCGACTCACGGGTGCGCGACTTCCAGCACCCGCTGTATCAGCGCCTGGACCTGATGGAGGCCTGCACCTGGCCGGACCTGGCCGAGCCGGCCGAGTTCCGCCACGTCAGCCTCTACCACGCACAACGCCCCTGACGCCGCCTTGATTCTGCAAGGATGCGCCCACATCTATAGTGCTTAGCACTTTCGCCCAGCGAGACCGACCATGAGCGACACCCCCTATATCTTTGACGTATCCGGCGCCGCCAACTTCGAGCAACTGGTGATCCAGAACTCCTTCCACAAGCCGGTACTGGTGGACTTCTGGGCCGAGTGGTGCGCGCCGTGCAAGGCGCTGATGCCCTTGCTGGCGCAGATCGCCGAGAGTTACCAGGGCGAGTTGCTACTGGCCAAGGTCGACTGCGACGCCGAACAGGACATAGTCGCCCGCTTCGGCATCCGCAGCCTGCCCACCGTGGTGCTGTTCAAGGACGGCCAGCCGGTCGACGGTTTCGCCGGCGCCCAACCGGAGTCGGCAATCCGCGAGATGCTCAAGCCACATGTCGCCGAGCCCCCAGCCCCCGAGGCCGACCTGCTGCAAAGCGCCCAGGAGCTGTTCGCCGAGGGCCGCATCGGCGAGGCCGAAGCGCTGCTCAAGCAGCTGCTCGGCGAAGACAGCGAAAACGCCGCCGCATTGATTCTCTATGCCCGCTGCCTGGCCGAGCGCGGCGAGCTGGGCGAAGCCGAAACCATCCTCGACGCGGTCAAGGGCGATGAACACAAGCAGGCCCTGGCCGGCGCCCGCGCCCAGTTGACCTTCTTGCGCCAGGTCGTCGACCTGCCGGAGATCGCCGAGCTGAAGACCCGCCTGGCGCAGAACCCCGAGGACGACGAGGCGGCCCACCAGCTGGCGATCCAGCAACTGGCCCGCCAGCAGTACGAGCCGGCCCTGGACGGCCTGCTCAAGCTGTTCGTGCGCAACCGCAACTATGCCGACGGGCTGCCGCACAAGACCCTGCTGCAGGTGTTCGACCTGCTCGGCAACGAGCACCCGCTGGTCACCGCCTACCGGCGCAAGCTGTACCAGGCGATCTACTGAGCGCCTGCGGCTAGCTCGTGCCCGTCCAGTGATAGACCGGCGCGTCCTCGCCGGCCTCCACCCGCACCTGCGGGCAGTGGCGCAGGCGCACCAGCAGGCGCTTGCCGGCTGCCTCGCCGCCGGCCAACCCGACCAGCTGCGCCAGCAGTTGCGGCCCCTCGATCCGCCCGGCCTGGCGCAGCAGCTGCAGACAGCTCTGCCATAACGCATCGCCCTGCACGGCCACTGGCGCCTGCGTCGTGGCGTCGGCTTCCTCGCGCGGCGGCAGCTGGGCCACCAGTTGCGCAGCTACCTGGACCCAATCCTCGGCATCCAGCTCCAGCGTCAGGTCCACCGGCCAGTCGCCGATCCGCCCCTTGATTCGCAGCATCGCCATCCCCTCGTCAGAAACCAGGCCATGCTGCCACGCCGGCCCGCACTCGCCAAACGCCGCTGGCCAGGCCTCGAGTCAATTTGTTATAACATAACCAACAAAATCGAACCTGACCGGAGACTTCTCATGCGCCGCACCCTGCTCGCCCTGTCCCTCGCCCTGCTCCCCCTGGCTGCCGCCCAGGCCCAAATCGAATCCCATGAGCATGAGCATGAGCATGAGCATCAAGAAGCGCACGCCAGCCTCGGCAAGCACGAACATGGCGTCGCCAGCCTGGATGTCGCGCTGGACGGCAGCACCCTGGAAATCCGCCTGGAGAGCCCGGCGATGAACCTGGTCGGCTTCGAGCACGCTCCTGGCAACGCCGCCGACCAGGCCCGCCTCGACGCCGCCCGGGCATTGCTGGAGCAGCCGTCGCAGCTGTTCGACCTGGCCGCGGCCGCCGACTGCCGCCTGACCGAGAGCGCCCTGGAAAGCCCGCTGTTCGGCAATGCGGAGCACGACCACCCGCACAGCTACATCGACGCCAGCTACCAACTGCGCTGCGAGCACCCCCAGGCCCTGCAGGCGCTGGACCTGAGCCCGCTGTTCGCGCGCTTTCCGGCCCTCCGTCAGGTCGCCGTGCAGCTGATCGGTCACAGCGGCCAGCAAGGCGCCGAGCTGACGCCGGAGCAGCCACGCCTGAGTTTCTGACGCCCATCCACAAGGCCGCCGACAGCAGCGGGAGAAGCCTTTATGCTGTCGGCCCCCGCACCTGCCAGGCAGACCATGTTCCCCCCATTGATCGAACTCTCCGACCTCGGCTTCGCCTGGCCCGGCCAGGCCGAATTGCTGGATATTCCCGCCTTCACCCTGCAGCGCGGCGAAAGCCTGTTCCTCAAGGGTCCCAGCGGCAGCGGCAAGACCACCCTGCTCGGCCTACTCGGCGGCGTGCAGCGCCCCGGGCGCGGCAGCGTGCGCCTGCTCGGCCAGGACCTGGGCACGCTGTCGGCCGGCGCCCGCGACCGTTTCCGGGTCGACCACACCGGCTACATCTTCCAGCAGTTCAACCTGCTGCCGTTTCTCTCGGTGCGCGAGAACGTCGAGCTGCCCTGCCGCTTCTCGAACAGTCGCGCCCGCCGCGCCAGCCAGCGCCACGGCAGCATCGATGCCGCCGCCGCGGCCCTGCTCGCCCACCTGGGCCTGAAGTCGGAACTGCTGGAGCGCCGCGCCGACTCACTGTCGATCGGCCAGCAGCAGCGGGTGGCCGCCGCCCGGGCGCTGATCGGCCAGCCCGAGCTGGTGATCGCCGACGAACCGACCTCGGCGCTGGATGCCGACGCTCGCAAGGCCTTCCTCCAGCTGCTGTTCGCCGAATGCCGCGAGGCCGGCGCCAGCCTGCTGTTCGTCAGCCACGACCAGAGCCTGGCGCCGCTGTTCGATCGCAGCCTGTCGCTGGCCGAGCTCAACCGCGCCGCGCGCCCGCAGGAGGTTTGATATGCACCTGTTGCGCATCGCCCTGGCCAGCCTGGCCAACCGCCGCTTCACCGCCCTGCTCACGGTCTTCGCCATCGCCCTCTCGGTCTGCCTGCTGCTGGCGGTCGAGCGTGTGCGCAGCGAGGCGCGGGCCAGCTTCGCCAGCACCATCAGCGGCACCGACCTGATCGTCGGCGCCCGCTCCGGCTCGCTGAACCTGCTGCTGTACTCGGTGTTCCGCATCGGCAACGCCACCAACAACATCCGCTGGGACAGCTTCGAGCACCTGGCCGCCCACCCTCAGGTCAAATGGGCGATCCCCATCTCCCTGGGCGACTCGCACCGCGGCTACCGGGTGATGGGCACCGACGCCGGCTACTTCGCGCACTACCGCTACGGTCGCGGCCAGACCCTGCAGCTGGCCCAGGGCAAGCCGTTCGCCGACCTGTTCGAGGTGGTGCTCGGCGCCGAGGTGGCCGCGGCGCTCGGCTACCGCCTCGGCGAGCAGATCGTGCTGGCCCACGGGGTCAGCGCGGTGAGCCTGACCCGGCACGACGACAAGCCCTTCCGCGTGGCCGGCATCCTCAAGCGCACCGGCACCCCGGTGGACCGTACCCTGCACATCTCCCTGGCCGGCATGGAGGCGCTGCACGTCGACTGGCGCAGCGGCATGCCGGCACGCGGCGCCGGCAAGGTCTCGGCCGAACAGGCACGCTCGCTGGATCTACATCCCCGGGCCATCACCGCCATGCTGCTGGGGCTGAAGAGCAAGATCGCCACCTTCGCCGTGCAGCGCGAGGTCAACCAGTACCGCAGCGAGCCGCTGCTGGCGATCCTCCCCGGTGTGGCCCTGCAGGAGCTGTGGAGCCTGATGGGCACCGCGGAAAAGGCTCTGCTGGTGGTCTCGCTGTTCGTCGTGCTGACCGGCCTGATCGGCATGCTCACGGCCATCCTCACCAGCCTCAACGAGCGCCGCCGGGAGATGGCGATTTTGCGCTCGGTCGGCGCACGGCCCTGGCACATCGCCAGTCTGCTGGTGCTGGAGGCCCTGGCCCTGGCCCTGGCCGGCGCCGCTCTCGGCTTGGCCCTGCTGTACCTGGGTATCGCCGCCGCCCAGGGTCATGTGCAGGCACACTATGGCCTGTATCTGCCGCTGAAGCTGCCGACGGCCTATGAGTGGACGCTGCTCGGCGCTATTCTCGCGGCGGCCCTGCTGATGGGTGGCGTGCCGGCCTGGCGCGCCTACCGCCAGTCGCTGGCCGACGGCCTGTCCATTCGCCTATGAGGTTGCGCATGTTTCGTCCCCTGCTCGCCGCCCTGTTGCTCGTCCTGGCACTGCCGTTGTCAGCCACCGAGGTGCGCGAGCTGACCTGGGCGCAGATGATCCCGGCCGATGCGCCGCCGCAACCGGTCGAGCCGACGCCGATCCATGATCTGTCGCAGCTGGCCGATGCCCTCGCCGAGTCTGCGCCGGCGGCCACCCAGCAGTCGCCGGCCGCCCCCGTGGTCGAGGCACTGGACGGCCAGCAGGTCAAGTTGCCCGGCTACATAGTGCCGCTGGACGTGACCGACGAAGGCCGGGTCATTGAGTTCCTGCTGGTGCCCTACTTCGGCGCCTGCATCCATGTGCCGCCACCACCGTCGAACCAGATCGTCCACGTCAGCGCCGAGCTGGGCGTGCTGCTCGACGCCCTGTACCAGCCGTTCTGGATCGAAGGCGCGCTGCGGGTTGCCCCCAGCAGCAGCGAACTGGCCGAGGCCGGCTACCAGATGCGCGCGGACAAGATCTACGCCTACGAATTGTCGGACGGCTGAGCCCGACAGCGAAACGAAAAAAAGCCAGGCTCCAGGGCCTGGCTTTTTTCGTTCCCGCAAGCGCTCAGCCGGCGCTGGCCAGGCGCTTGTCCCGCTCGGCATCCAGTTCACTCTCGGCCCACTGGCGCCAGGCACGCACCCGACGCCGCTCGGCGCCGGCGCGCTCGGCCTTGGCCAGCGCCTGCAGGCCGGCCTGCCAATGAGCCTGCTCCAGCTCCAGCTGGGCCAGATTGAGCCAGTGCTGGGCACGCCCGCTACGCCCCGCCAGTTCGCGGAAGATGGCCGCCGCCTGCGCACGCTCGCGGGCCTGCCACCAGAGCTGGCCGAGGCGCTCGTCGCGGGCCGCGGTGCGCGGCAGTAGGCCCTGCTCGAGCATCCCGGCGAGCAGCTTGGCGCCTTGCCACGGCTGGCGCGCGCCGCCGGCGAGCAGCACCAGGTTGTCCAGCTCCCTCGCGTTGAAGCGCAGGCCCTTGCGGTAGGCGGCGCGCAGGGTAGCCAGGGCCTTGCCGTGGTCGCCGCCCAGTTGCTGCAGGACGGCCAGCTGACGCCAGCCCTGGGTGCGATCCGGCTGGCGGGCGAGCAGCTGGCGCTGCCAGCGTTCCGCGACCGGGTAGCGCTTGAGATCGGCGTTCACCGCCACCAGGAATTGTAGCCAGCTGTCGGCCGCCTGCGGCTGGGCGCGGACATAGCGCTCGGCGAGCGGCAAGGCCCGGGCCGGCTGCCCCAGCCCCTGGTAGGCCTGCACCAGCATCTGCAGGCGCTCCTCGTCGGCGCTGGCCTGCTGCGGCGCCAGCAGGGCCACGACCCGGGCATAGCGGCGCTCTAGCAGGTTGAGGCGGGCCAGGTTGAGCTGCTCGTTGGCGACCAGCTCGGCGTCCAGCTGGCCGCTGGCGACCGCCTGCTCGAGCCAGTCGATGGCCTTGGCATTGTGCCCCTCGGCCCAGGCCAGATAGCCGCGACTGCGCCACAGCAGCGCCTGTTCGAGACTGCCGGGCACGGCCTGGACCGCATCCAGCGCACGCCGCGCGGCCGCATAGTCGCCCTGCTGCTGGGCGCTTTGCGCACTGTTGAGCGCGCGGAACACCGCCGGCTCCACGGACTGTCCGGCCGCCTGCACGGCACCCGCCATGCACAGCGCCAGGACCAGCATCAGACGCGTCATCTCAACCTCCCCCCTCAAGACGGAAATACAGGGTCTTGACCGCCTCGCGCGCCACCGCCAGGCCGTTCTCGCTGCGCGGGGCGAAGCGCCAGCGCACCGCAGCGCGGCGTGCCTCGCGCTCGAACACATTGCTCGGCTTGGCCTCCAGCACCCGGATGTTCTCCACGGCGCCGGACCGGTTGATGGTGAAGGCCAGCTTGACGTGCCCCTCGATGCCACGCTGCAGGGCGTAGCGCGGGTACTCGGGGCTGACGTCGTTGAGCGGCATCACCTCGCTTTGCGCGCCGCCGGCCGGGCCGCTCGCCTCGCTTGGCGTCGGCGCGCCGGGCGGCGCGGCAGCGGCGCTCAGGCCGGCCAGGCTGGGCGTCGGCGCGGCGCTGACGCCGACCGCGCTGGCCAGACTCGGCAGTGGCAGGTCCAGGGCCGGCAGGCTGGCGCTGGGCGCGGCCGTCGGCATGGCGACCGGCGTCGGCGGCTGCGGGGCCTGCGCCTGCGGCTGTTGCGGAGCCTGCTGGCGACTGCGGCTGGCGCTGCTGCTCGAGTCGGCGTCGAGGCGAACGAAGTTGGCCACCGTCAGCGGCTTGTCCGACGGCTGGCTGCGCGGCGGCGCGACCATGTAGAGCATCAGGCCGAACAGCGCCACGGCCATCAGGCAGGCGCCGAGAAAGGCCAGGGACAGACGCATCAGAGGGCTCCCGTGGAGGCCGCCAGGGCGACGTCCTGCACGCCGGCCAGGCGGGCCTGGTCCATCACCTGGACCACCAGGCCGGTACGCGCATCCTGGTCGGCCTGGACCACCACGGCGCCATCGGGCTGGTCGACGCGCAGGCGCTCGACCTGGGCGCGCACGCTGCGCACGTCGACCACCTTCTTGTCCATCCACACCTGGCCATCGGCGGTGATGGCGATGAGGATGTTGCCCTTGTCCTGAGGGCTGGCGGTCTGCGCCTGGGGGCGCTGCACTTCGACACCGGCTTCCTTGATGAAGGAGCTGGTGACGATGAAGAAGATCAGCATGATGAAGACCACGTCGAGCATCGGCGTCAGGTCGATACCGGTGTCTTCATCCTGCTGGTGGTGACGGCGCATACGCATGTTTGCAGTCTCAGTCGTGACGCAGCTGGTCGGCCAGCCGCTCGAGGGCCCGGCGCGCATCGCGTTCGAGACGCGCCAGGCTGAACAATCCACTAATCGCCAGGACCATGCCGGCCAGGGTCGGCAGGGTCGCCTGCCAGACGCCGGCGGCCATGCCCCGCGGGTTGCCTGTGCCATTCAGGGCGAGCACGTCGAATACCGCGACCATGCCGCTGACCGTGCCGAGCAGCCCCAGCAGCGGATACAGCGCCACCAGGGTCTTGCTCAGGCGCAGCGGCCCGACCAGCTGCTGGCGCGCCTGCGCCAGCCAGGCGCTGCGCACCGCCCGCTGCCAGCTGCCCGGCTCTTCGGCGAGAAGCTGGCGCCAGGCCCGCCGGCGTTCGCGCCCCCACTGCGGGAAGACCCGCCGCACGTACCAGATGCGCTCGAACACCAGGGTCCAGAACAGCACGCAGAGCCCGCCCAGCGCCCACATCACCACGCCGCCGGCCGCCATGAAGTCGAACAGCGCGTGGCTGCTGTCGAGCAGCCGCAGCCACAGGTCGAGCCAGTCAGTCACGCCGCGGCGCTCCCGACAGGTGCAGGGCAATCAGGCCGGCGCTCTGCTGCTCGAGCAGCTGGATCAGGCGCTTGCTGCGGCTGGCCAGCAGGCTGTGCAGGAACAGCAGCGGAATCGCCGCCACCAGGCCCAGCACCGTGGTCACCAGGGCCTGGGAGATGCCCTCGGCCATCAGTCGCGAATCGCCGCCGCCGCCCTGGGTGATGGCCTGGAAGGTGACGATCATGCCGGTCACCGTGCCCAGCAGGCCGAGCAGTGGCGCCACTGCAGCCAGCAGCTTGAGCAGGCCGAGGCCCTTCTCCAGCGGCGGTGCCTCCTGCAGGATGGCCTCGTCGAGCTTGAGCTCCAGGGTTTCCAGATCGGACAGCTGCGGCTGCGGCCCGAGCACGCCGATCACCCGGCCCAGCGGGTTGTCGTCGCGCGGCGCGCCGAGGTCGTGCATCTGCGCGTCCACCCCGCGAGCGACGCGGCTCAGCTGAACCATCCGCCAGACCGCCAGGAGCAGCCCCAGCACGCCCAGGGCGATGATCAGCCAGCCGACCAGGCCGCCCTGCTGCAGGCGATCCCACAGGCTCGGCTGGCGCTGCAACTGGGCCAGCAAGGCGCCGCGACTGGGGTCGACGGGCAGCACCGCCAGCGCCTCCGAAGCCTGCTGGTAGTCGCCCACCAGGCCGAGTCCGGCCGGCTGCCGCGGCGGCGCCAGCAGCTCGCCGGCATCGGCGTCGTAGTGCAGGAAGGCATCGTCGGCGAAGGCCGAGAAGGCCCCGACGCGCAGCACCGGGCGGGTGGCGCGGCTGCCGTCGGCCGCCACCACCGGCAGTTCCAGGCGCTCGACCCGGCCACTGGCGGTCAGGTCCTCGAGCAGCAGCATCCAGTAGCCGTCGAGGTCTTCGGCCGACGGCAGGCTGCGGCTCTCGGCCAGGGCCTTGAGCCGCCGCAGGCGTTCGGGGTACTGCGCATTGAGCAGGCTGTCCTGCCATTGTCCGGCGACGTCGCCGGCGCTCTGGCGGACCACGCCGAACAGCTCGCCGAGGTGGCCGACGCGCTGGGAGAGCAGCTGTTCCTGCTCGGCCAGCGCACGCTCCTGGCGGTCGAACTCGGCCTTCAGGCGCTCGGCCTCGGCCTGCTGCACCGCCAGGGCGGCGCGGGCGCCGGCCAGCAGTTGCGCACGCTCGCCGCGCTCGGCGACGAAGGCCTGTTCGCGCACCTGCATGGCGCTGACTTCGGCGGCCCGGTCGTCGCGAATGCGCTGCAGCAGCTGATCAGGGGTCAAGGATTCGGCGGCGCCGGCAGTCGCCGACAGCAGGCCAAGCAGCAGGGCGCTGAGCAGTTGACGCTTCACTGGGCGGCCTCCTTGGCCATTGTTCGTACCGGCAGTTCGAGCAGCGCCGGCGCCTGCTCCTGGCGGGCGATGGCGATGGCCTGGTGCAACGGCCGGCGTGCGCTGCCGTCGAGCAACTGCCAGCGACGCGCGGTCGGATTCCACCAGCCGCTCTGGTGGCCGTCGAGGGTCTGGTAGTAGAGCATGGTGCGCCCCAGACGCAGGAACTGGACGCTGCGCGCGCCCTCGCCATCTGCCAGTTCGCCGCGCCAGGCTTCCAGGGTGCGCCCATAATCGCTCTCGACCTGATAGGCCTCGAGAATCCGCCGGTACTTTTCCGCCAGGCTGACATCGGCCCGCGGCAGCAGGTCCTGCAACTGGGCCAGGCGATCGGCGCGCTCCTCCGGCAGAAACGGCAGGTCGGCGGCGATGAACTCGCCAAGTACTTCGACCATCCGCCGCATCTGCGGAGTCACCGCCTGCTGGGTCCGTTCGATGCCATCCAGCTGTGCCTGGTAGCCGGCCAGCTCGTCGCGCTGGGTGGCCACCAGCTCGCGCAGCTGGGCGTTATAGTCCTTCAGGGCCTCGGCCTGCTGCACGGCATTGCGGTACTCGGCGAGCATCGTCCGGCTGGCATCGTCGAGCTGCTCGATGCGCGCCTGCGAGGCCTGGGCGTCGGCGGACAGGCGCTGGCTCTCGTCCAGGGCGGCATCCAGCGGGGCGGCCAGCACTGGCCCGGCCGCGAGCAACAGGGCGGCAGCCAGGCCGGCAAGGGAAAACGGATTCATGCGGGAGAGGTCCTTAGCGACGGGCCTAGCTACGAAAGAGAAACATTATCATCTACGAGACATGACAAAGGCAACGGGCAAAAGGCCGCACCCGTCATGGGGGTTTTATTGAGCTGGGTCAAAACCGGGTTCTCTTAGCTGCCTAACATTGCCGACAGCCAACATCACCACTGATTTCACTGGAGTGTCCCATGCGCAAGTCCCTGCTCGCCCTTTCCCTCCTGGCCACCGCATTGGCCGCCCCCCTCGCCCAGGCTTACCAGGCCGGCGATGTGATCCTGCGCGCCGGTGCCGCCACCGTGGCGCCGAACGAGGACAGCTCCAACCTGTCAATCGCTGGCACCAAGGTAGGCGGTACCAAGGCCACTCTGGACAGCGACACCCAGCTGGGCCTGACCGCCACCTACATGCTCAGCGAGCACCTTGGTGTTGGCCTGCTGGCAGCAACTCCTTTCAAACACAGCGTCGGCGTGAAAGGCCTGGGCGCGCTGGACGGCAAGCTGGCCGATATCAAGCACCTGCCACCGACTCTGACCTTGCAATACTTCCCGCTGGATGCGTCTTCGCGCCTGCAGCCCTATGTCGGCGCCGGGCTGAACTACACCCTGTTCTTCGACGAGGATCTGACCAGCCAGCGCGAAGGCCAGGGCTTCAGCAACCTGGAGCTTGACGACTCCTGGGGCTTGGGACTGGAAGCGGGGATGGACTATGCACTGAGCGATAATCTGCTGCTCAATGCCAGCATCTGGTACCTGGACATCGACACCGAGGCCAGCGTCGACCTGGCTGGCGTCGGCAAGGTCAAGGTGGACGTGGACGTCGATCCCTGGGTCTATATGGTCGGCCTGGGCTACAAGTTCTAGGCCCAACCCGCACTCATGAAAAAGCCGGCATCAACGCCGGCTTTTTTCGTTTCTCGCGGCCCGTTCAGGCGAGCCCCAGCAGCTGGCGCAAGCCGTCGCGCAACGGCGTTGGCGCCGGCAGCCGATAGCACGCCTGCAGGCGCTGGTTGTCGGCCCGCGAGTGGCGGATATCGCCTGGGCGCGGCGTCTGGTGGCTGACCGGCGGCAGGCCGCCGAACAGGTTGCCGATCTCGGCCAGCAGCTGGTTGAGGCTGACCGCCTGGTTCCAGCCGACGTTCACCGCCCCCTCCACCACCCCGGGCGCCAGCAGTGCCTGCAAGAGCACCTCGACCAGGTCGGCGATATAGAAGAAGTCGCGGGTCTGCTGGCCATCGCCGAACACACTGATCGGCAGGCCCTGCTGGGCGCGCTGGGTGAAGATGCTGATCACCCCGGAATACGGCGAGGATGGGTCCTGGCGCGGCCCGAATACATTGAAGAAGCGGAAGATCGCCGGTTCCAGGCCGTGCTGGCGCCGGTAGAAATCCAGGTAGTGCTCGCTGGCCAGCTTGTCCGCGGCGTAGGGCGTCAGCGGCGCCTTGGGGGTATTTTCGTCGATCGCCTGGCCTTCGCCATTGTTGCCGTAGACCGCCGCACTGGAGGCGAACAGCACGCGCCTGACGCCCTGCTGGCGCATGGCCTCGCAGACGTTCAGGGTGCCGATGAAATTGCTCTGGTGGGTGCCCACCGGATCGTCCACCGAGGCCTGCACCGAGGCGACCGCCGCCAGATGAGCGACGGCCTGGCAGCCCGCCAGCGCCTCGGCCACCAGGGCGGCGTCGGCGACATCGCCCTCGACCAATTGCAGGCTCGGATTGTCCAATGCCAGATTGGCGCGCTTGCCCATCGACAGGTTGTCCAGCACCCGCACGGAGCGACCCTGGGCCAAAAGAGCATCGACCAGGTGCGAGCCGATGAAGCCGGCACCGCCGGTCACCAGGATGGGGGCTTCAGACATGGCGATAGTATCGATCCAGTAGACTCGGCAGCCCGGCGCGCCAGGCGCGGGGCTTGATGCCGAAGGTGTGGAGGATTTTCTTGCAGGCGAGCACCGCGTGCTGCGGCTCGTGCCCGGCATCCGGGCGGGCGGCATGGGCCTGGGCCACCACTTCCTCGGCCAAGTCTGCGCGCAGCTGACGGGCCTCGCTGAGAATCGCCTGGCCCAGGGCCAGCGAGGTGGTCGCCTCATGGCCACCGTAGTGGTAGGTACCCCAGAGCGGCGCCTGGCAGTCGAGCTGCTTGAGGACCGCCAGGATGACCCGCGCAGCATCGTCGACCGGGGTCGGATTGCCGCGCCGGTCATCGGCCAGACTCAGGGTTTGCTCGTGCTCGGCGCGTGCCAGGAAGCGCCCCAGGCGCCCCTCCGGACTCTCGTCCAGGAGCCAGCCGAAACGCAGCAACACATGCCGGGGACAGGTCGCCCGCACGCTCTGCTCGGCGCGCCAGAGGGACTGACCACGGCTATCCAGGGGAGCGGGATCGTCTTTCTCGCTATAGGCGGTCGCTCGGCCACCATCGAACACTCGATAGCTGGACGGTTGCAGCAGACGAATCTCATGATGCTGACAGAGTTCGGCGAGACGCCCGACCGAATGTTCCTGAACTGCCAGACGCGCCTCACTGACTTCCTCGGCCTGGAACCAGTCGAAGTAGTAGGCGAGGTTGATCAGGGCATCGGGGCGGGTGTCGTCCAGCAACTGGGTCAGGCTGGCGGCATCCCAGCCGGCTTGGGGCGGACGCGGCGCGAGGAAGCCGATGTCTTCCTCGGCACCGAGACGGATCAGCGCTTGCCCGAGGGCATTGCCGCCACCCAGCAGCATTAGGCGCATACGCATGCTTGAAGGCTAACCGAGGATCAGAACGGGATATCGTCGTCGAAGCTGTCGTAATCCGCGGCCGGCTGGGCCTGCGGCTGCGGCGCCGGGCGGGCGGCCTGCTGGGGAGCCTGCTGCGGGGCGCGCTGTGGCGCAGGGCGCGGCGCTCGCTCACCACCGGCGTTGTCGGGACGACCGCCAAGCAGCTGCATGGTGCCCTGCATGTCGACGATGACCTCGGTGGTGTAACGCTTGATGCCGTCCTTTTCCCACTCGCGGGTCTGCAGCTTGCCCTCGATGTAGACCTGCGAGCCCTTGCGCAGGTATTCGCCGGCGATCTCGGCAACCTTGCCGAACAGCGACACGCGGTGCCATTCGGTCTTCTCGACCTTCTGTCCGGTCTGCTTGTCGGTCCACTGCTCGCTGGTGGCCAGGCTCAGGTTGGTCACCGCGTTGCCGCTGGGCAGGTAGCGGGTTTCCGGGTCCTGTCCGCAGGTGCCGACCAGAATGACTTTGTTAACCCCACGGGCCATAACGTTCTCCTAGGCTTTCAGCACGTCGCCGGCGCCGGTTCGATCAGGCGCTCCAGGGACGTGCGATCCAATTGTTGGGTGTCCACTTTGATATAGATGACGGCCTCATCGGCCACCACCACGGCATCCGCCACTCCGGGCACTGCCTGTAAACGCTCGGCCAGCCCTGCTTCTTGCAATGCCGCGGCTGATAGCGGCAAGCGCAGGCTGGTGACATAAGGCGGTTCGCGCATAGTAACAGCAAAGCCCAGCCAAAGCAGGGCCAGGGCCGCGCATCCGAGGAACACCCCCGACAAGCTGTAGTGCTGATACAGCCAGCCGCCGAGAATGCCGCCCAGGGCCGCACCGAGGAACTGGCTGGTGGAGTAGACGCCCATGGCCGTGCCCTTGCCGCCGGCCGGCGCCACCTTGCTGATCAGCGAGGGCAGCGACGCCTCCAGCAGGTTGAAGGCGGTGAAGAACACCACGGTGCCCAGCACCAAGGCGCGCAGGCTGTCGCCGAAGACCCAGAAATACAGCTCGCAGAGCAGCAGCACCGCCACGGCGCCGAGCAGCATGTGCCGCATGCGCCGCTGCTTCTCGCCGTAGATGATGAACGGCACCATGCCGAAGAAACCAATCAGCAGCGCGGTCAGGTACACCCACCAGTGCTCTTCCTTGGGCAGGCCGCCGCGCTCCACCAGCGCCAGCGGCAAGGCCACGAAACTGGCCATGAGGATCGCGTGCAGGGCCAGAATGCCGAAGTCCAGGCGCAGCAGGTCGGCATGCTTCAGGGTCGGCCACAGCGCCTGCCGGCTCACCCCCGACTCGCGGTGCCGCAGGGGCCCGGCGGCGCGCGGCACCAGCAGCGCGACGACCAGGATGCCGAGCAGAGCCATGGCCGCGGTGGCCCAGAACAGGCCAGACAGGCCGAAGGCGCGAGTCAGCAGCGGACCGACCACCATGGCCACGGCGAACGACAGGCCGATACTCATGCCGATCATGGCCATGGCCTTGGTCCGATGCTGCTCGCGGGTCAGGTCGGACAGCAGCGCCATCACCGCCGCGGAGATCGCCCCGGCGCCCTGCAGCACGCGCCCTGCGATCACCCCCCAGATCGAGTCGGCGTTGGCCGCCAGCACACTGCCGGCGGCGAACACCAACAGACCGAAGTAGATCACCGGTCGCCGGCCGATACGGTCGGAGAGGATGCCGAAGGGAATCTGCAGAAACGCTTGGGTCAGGCCATAGGCGCCGATGGCCAGACCGATCAGGGCCGGCGTGCTGCCCTGCAGGTCCATGCCGTAGGTCGCCAGTACCGGCAGGACCATGAACATACCCAGCATGCGGAACGCGAACACCAGCGCCAGCCCGCCCGCCGCACGGGCTTCGCCACCGCTCATGCGCTCGCTGTAAGGATCGTGCATGAAAAATGCCCTGTAAAAATAGGCGCCGATTCTAGCAGCCCCGCTCGGTGCGGCACAGTCGCGACGCTTTGCCGCGCCGTGCCACGGCGCCGTATACTCGCTGGTTTTCCGCCCGCCATGCGAGGCCGCTGTTTGTGGACAAGATTCTGATCCGTGGGGCACGTACCCATAACCTGAAAAACATCGACCTGACCCTGCCGCGCGACAAGCTGATCGTAATCACCGGGCTGTCCGGCTCCGGCAAGTCCTCGCTGGCATTCGACACCCTCTATGCCGAGGGCCAGCGCCGCTACGTCGAGTCGCTGTCGGCCTATGCCCGGCAGTTCCTGTCGATGATGGAGAAGCCCGACGTCGACACCATCGAGGGACTGTCGCCGGCCATCTCCATCGAGCAGAAGTCCACCTCGCACAACCCGCGCTCGACCGTCGGCACCATCACCGAGATCTACGACTACCTGCGCCTGCTCTATGCCCGCGCCGGCATTCCGCGCTGCCCCGACCACGACCTGCCGCTGGAGGCGCAGACCGTCAGCCAGATGGTCGATCAGGTGCTGGCGCTGCCGGAGGGCAGCAAGCTGATGCTGCTGGCGCCGGTGATCCGCGAACGCAAGGGCGAGCACCTGGCGATCTTCGACGAGCTGCGCGCCCAGGGCTTCGTCCGCGTGCGGGTCGACGGCAAGCTCTATGAGTTGGACGAGCTGCCCAAGCTGGACAAACAGAAGAAGCACAGCATCGATGCGGTGGTGGATCGCTTCAAGGTCCGCGACGACCTGCAGCAGCGCCTGGCCGAATCCTTCGAGACCGCGCTCAAGCTGGCCGACGGCCTGGCCCTGATCGCCCCCCTGCCCGCCGACGGCGACAAAGAGCAGGGCGAGGTCGGCGAGGAGATCATCTTCTCCGCGCGCTTCGCCTGCCCGATGTGCGGCCATTCGATCAGCGAACTGGAACCCAAACTGTTCTCCTTCAACAACCCGGCCGGCGCCTGTCCGACCTGCGACGGCCTGGGGGTCAAGCAGTTCTTCGACAGCAAGCGCCTGATCAACGGCGAACTGACCCTGGCCGAAGGCGCGATCCGCGGCTGGGACAGGCGCAACGTCTACTATTTCCAGATGCTCGGCTCGCTGGCCGCGCATTACGGTTTCAGCCTGGAAGTGCCCTTCGACGAGCTGGGCGCTCCCGAGCAGAAGGCGATCCTGTTCGGCAGCGGCACGCAGAACGTCGACTTCCGCTACCTCAACGACCGCGGCGACATCGTCAAGCGCGCCCATCCCTTCGAGGGCATAGTGCCGAACCTGGAGCGCCGCTACCGCGAGACCGAGTCGGCCAGCGTGCGCGAGGAGCTGGCCAAGTTCCTCAGCACCCAGCACTGCCCCGACTGCCGCGGCACCCGCCTGCGCCGCGAGGCACGGCATGTCTGGGTCGGCGAGAAGACCCTGCCGGCGGTCACCGGCCTGCCGATCGGCGACGCCGCCGACTACTTCGCCGACCTGGCCCTGACCGGCCGGCGCGGCGAGATCGCCGAGAAGATCCTCAAGGAAATCCGCGAGCGCTTGCAGTTCCTGGTCAACGTCGGCCTCGACTACCTGACCCTGGACCGCAGCGCCGACACCCTGTCCGGCGGCGAGGCCCAGCGCATCCGCCTGGCCAGCCAGATCGGCGCGGGCCTGGTCGGAGTCATGTACATCCTCGACGAGCCTTCGATCGGCCTGCACCAGCGCGACAACGAGCGCCTGCTCGGCACCCTGCGCCACCTGCGCGACATCGGCAACACGGTGATCGTGGTCGAGCACGACGAGGATGCCATCCGCATGGCCGACTACGTGGTCGACATCGGCCCCGGCGCCGGCGTGCACGGCGGCCGGATCGTCGCCGAGGGCAGCGCCGCCGAGGTCATGGCCCATCCCGACTCGCTGACCGGCAAGTACCTGTCCGGGCGGGTCAAGATCGCCGTGCCGCGCCAGCGCACCCCGCGCGACTCCAAGCGTTCGCTGAAGATCAAGGGCGCCCGCGGCAACAACCTGCGCAATGTCGACCTGGATCTCCCGATCGGCCTGCTCACCTGCGTCACCGGCGTGTCCGGCTCGGGCAAGTCGACCCTGATCAACAACACCCTGTTCCCCCTCAGCGCCACTGCGCTGAATGGCGCGACCACCCTGGAGGCCGCCGCCCACGACAGCATCGACGGCCTGCAGCACCTGGACAAGGTGGTCGACATCGACCAGAGCCCGATCGGCCGCACCCCGCGCTCGAATCCGGCGACCTACACCGGGCTGTTCACCCCGATTCGCGAGCTGTTCGCCGGCGTACCCGAGTCGCGCTCGCGCGGCTACGGCCCGGGACGCTTCAGCTTCAACGTCAAGGGCGGGCGCTGCGAGGCCTGCCAGGGCGACGGCCTGATCAAGGTGGAAATGCACTTCCTGCCGGACATCTACGTGCCCTGCGACGTGTGCAAGAGCAAGCGCTACAACCGCGAAACCCTGGAAGTGAAGTACAAGGGCAAGAACATCACCGAAGTGCTGGAGATGACCATCGAGGAGGCGCGCCAGTTCTTCGATGCGGTGCCGGCGCTGGCGCGCAAGCTGCAGACCCTGATGGACGTCGGCCTGTCTTACATCAAGCTCGGCCAGAGCGCGACCACCCTGTCCGGCGGTGAGGCGCAGCGGGTCAAGCTGAGCCGCGAGCTGAGCAAGCGCGACACCGGCAAGACCCTGTACATCCTGGACGAGCCGACCACCGGCCTGCACTTCGCCGACATCCAGCAGCTGCTCGATGTGCTGCATCGGCTGCGCGACCACGGCAACACCGTGGTGGTGATCGAGCACAACCTGGACGTGATCAAGACCGCCGACTGGCTGGTGGATCTGGGCCCGGAAGGCGGCTCCCGGGGCGGGCAGATCATCGCCTGCGGCACTCCGGAAGAGGTCGCCGAGATGGCGCAGTCGCATACCGGGCACTTCCTCAAGCCGCTGCTGGAGCGCGACCGCGCCTGATACGAAGAAGCCCCGCACGGGCGGGGCTTCTTCGCTCTTCTTCTGCGCCTTTCGGCGCCGCTTTCAGCTCATGCCAGATCGAAGCGATCCAGGTTCATCACCTTGGTCCAGGCGGCGACAAAGTCCTTGACCAGCTTCTCCTGGCCATCGGCGCTGGCGTAGACCTCCGCGTAGGCGCGCAGCACCGAATTGGAGCCGAACACCAGGTCGTTGCGAGTCCCGGTGTATTTCACCTTGCCGCTCTGGCGGTCCTTGCCCTCGAAGGTCTCCGCCTCGGCATCCAGCGCCTGCCACTCGGTGTCCATGTCCAGCAGGTTGACGAAGAAGTCGTTGCTCAGCACCCCTGCCCTGTCGGTGAACACGCCATGCTGACTGCCGTCGTGATTGGCGCTCAGCACGCGCAAGCCGCCGACCAGTGCAGTCATCTCCGGCGCGCTCAGGGTCAGCAGTTGCGCCTTGTCGATCAGCATGGATTCGGTCGGCACACCGAGCTTGCCCCTGCTGTAGTTGCGGAAACCGTCGGCGAAGGGTTCGAGCGGCTCGAACGACTCGATGTCGGTCTGATCCTGGCGGGCATCGACACGACCCGGCGCGAAAGGCACCTCGATATTCACGCCGGCGGCCTTGGCAGCCTGCTCCACACCGACATTGCCCGCCAGCACTATCACGTCGGCCAACGAAGCCTTGCCGGACGCCTGCTGAATCGCCACCAGCTTGGGCAGGGCCTGGATCGCGCGCCGATTGACCGCCCAGTCCTTCTGCGGCGCCAAAGCCAGGCGCGCACCGTTGGCGCCGCCGCGCTTGTCGCCGCCACGGAAGGTCGAGGCCGAGGCCCAGGCCACCGAGACCAGATCGCCAACCGACAGGCCACAGTCGGCAATCTTGGACTTGAGGTCGGCGATATCGGCCGCACTCGGATCGTGCGTGGCGGCCGGCAACGGGTCCTGCCAGATCAAATCCTCTTGCGGCACTTCCGGGCCGAGGTAACGGGCCTTGGGGCCCAAGTCGCGGTGGATCAGCTTGTACCAGGCGCGCGCGAAGGCGTCGGCGAAAGCGTCCGGGTCGTCACGGAAGCGCTTGGAGATCTTGCCGAACGCCGGGTCGAAACGCAGGCTCAGGTCGGTGGTGAGCATGGTCGGCTTGTGGAACTTGCCCGGCACATGGGCATCCGGAATGTTCTCCGGCGCATCCTTGGCCACCCACTGCTTGGCGCCGGCAGGCGACTGGGTCAGCTCCCACTCATACTTGAACAGGTTTTCAAAGAAGTTATAGCTCCACTGATTCGGGGTCTGAGTCCAGGTGACCTCGATGCCGCTGGAGATGGTGTCCTTGCCGTGACCAGAGCCGTAGTCGCTCATCCAGCCCAGGCCCTGGGCCTCCATCGGCGCCGCTTCGGGTTCCGGCCCCTTGTGCGACTCGGGCGCCGCGCCGTGGCACTTGCCAAAGGTATGACCACCGGCGATCAGGGCGACGGTTTCCTCGTCATCCATGGCCATGCGGCTGAAGGTCTCGCGGATGTCCTTGGCCGCAAGCATATAGTCGCCGCTGGCGTTGGGCCCCTCAGGATTCACATAGATCAGGCCCATATGGGTCGCGCCGAACGGCGCACTCAGCTCGCGGTCGTCGCTGACCCGCTCCGGATCGACGCCGAGCCAGGCGGTCTCCGCCCCCCAGTTGACGTCCAGGTCCGGCTCCCAGACATCTTCGCGCCCCGCACCGAAACCGAAGGTGCGAAAGCCCATGGACTCGAGCGCCACATTGCCGGCGAGGATCAGCAGATCGGCCCAGGAAATCTGCTGGCCGTATTTCTGCTTGATCGGCCAGAGCAGACGGCGGGTCTTGTCGATATTGACGTTGTCCGGCCAGGAGTTCAGCGGGGCGAAACGCTGCTGGCCGCGACCGCCGCCACCGCGACCGTCGGTGATGCGATAGGTGCCGGCGGCGTGCCAGGCCATACGAATGATCTGCGGACCGTAATGACCGAAGTCGGCCGGCCACCAGTCCTGGCTGTCGGTCATCATCTTGGTCAGATCCGCCTTGAGCGCCTGGTAGTCGAGTTTCTTGAATTCTTCGGCGTAGTTGAACGTCTCGCCCAGCGGATTGGACTTTTCAGAATGCTGATTCAGCAGGTCCACACGCAACTGGTTCGGCCACCAATCCTTGTTGGTCGTGCCGCCGCCTGCCACGTGGTTGAAGGGGCATTTACCTTGGTTCGCCATTATTCTCTCCTATCTCCTCATCGGGTCGGACCCATCGACTGCGGCCGACGATGAAACAAGCCTAGACCCGCTTTGGCTGGCGAACCAATTTATGAAGCGCAACTGCTCGATAGCTATTTTCTTTCAGCTCAGAAACGAAAAACGGGCCGCCTGGGCCCGTTTTTCTTGCTCGCCCAGTTCAGGCGACGAGTAGAAAACCGACAAACGCCAAACCTGCCGCCATCAGGGCATAGGGCAACTGGGTCAGCGCATGACTCATCAAATTGCAGCCCGAACCCTGAGCCGCCAGCACAGTGGAGTCGCTGTAGAAGCAAGCTTGACTGCCAAACGCAGAAGCCGACAGCAGTGCCCCTATCACCAGCGGGATATTGGCCTCCAGCGAATAAGCCAGAGGCATCACGATCGGGATAGTCACGGCAAAGATGCCCCAGGAAGACCCCGTGGCGAAGGCCAGCACGGCCATGGCGACGAACACCAGGGCCGGCAGCAGGTCGGCGGTCATGTAGGGCGTGAGCGAATCGACGACGTACTGCGGCAGCAGCAACTGGTCGCAGACGTCCTTGAAAATGAACGCGGCGATCACGGTACCGATGGCTGGGAGCATGGTCTTGAAGCCATCCATCATCTGCTCGAGCATCTCGCCCAGGGGCATCAGGCCCTGCACCAGATAGAAGGGTACGACCAGCATCAGGGTGGCGAGCATGCCCATCCAGACATCGATGTCGAAGTACAGGGTGAAGCCAACCAGCGCCAACAGTGGCACCAGGAAGTTGTGCAGCATGCCACCGTCCTTGTCGGCGCTCTCGAACTCCTCCTCGATCGACTTCATCGCGAAGTTATGTTCGGGATTCAGCTCACCGACCAGCATGGCGCCAGCCGAACCGTGGCGTGCGAGCATCTCGGCCTTGCGCATCGGTCCGATCGCAGGGACCAGGCCCGCGGCCACCAGTACCACCAGCAGCACCGAGATCCAGGCATAGAACATGTACGGAATGGCCTGCATGTAGACGCCAATGCCCTGGCCGGCCTCGGCAATACCGTTGTTCTCCAGCAGGCCACCGAAGAATACCGCCCAGGTCGACAAGGGAACCAGTACGCAGACAGGCGCAGCGGTGGAGTCGACGACGTAGGCCAGCATCTCGCGGGAAACCTTGAAGCGATCGGTGACCCGCTTCATGGTTTCGCCGACGGTCAGCGCATTGAGGTAGTCATCGACGAAAATCACCAGACCCAGCACGCAGGTCATCAACAGCGAGGAACGGCGCCCCTTGGCCAGCTTGAGTGCAGCGCGGCCGAAGGCCAGCGCCCCGCCGGTACGTACCAGCAGCGCGATCAGCGCGCCGAAGCTGCCACAGACCAGAATCAGCCAGCCAATGGTTTCGTCCTGCATCACCTTCAGCGATATCTCGGCAAAACTGCCGAGGGCGGCGCCTGGGGACAACAGCAGCAGACCGGAGACGGCGCCAAGCACCAGGGCCAGGATCGGCCGGCGCAACCAGACGGCCAGAATCAGTACGACAACAGGGGGGATCAAACTCACAGCGTTAGGTTCAGACATGATGTGCAATTGTTCTTGTAGGGGCCGAAGAACGGCGGGATCAGAGACGGGGGAAACCTTACCCGAGCCTCGCCATGCACACAATATCAAACGCGACGTGCGGAATATTATTCGCTACAAAGACAAAAAAACCGGGCCAAGGCCCGGTTTTTTCTACAACCTACAACTTACTCGGCAGCTTCTACTGCGCCGCCGACCGGACGGTCGACCAGCTCAACATAAGCCATCGGAGCATTGTCGCCAGCGCGGAAACCGCACTTGAGGATACGCAGGTAGCCGCCCTGACGGGTGGCGTAGCGCTTGCCCAGGTCGTTGAACAGCTTGCCGACGATGGCTTTCGAACGAGTACGGTCGAAGGCCAGGCGGCGGTTAGCAACGCTGTCTTCCTTAGCCAGAGTGATCAGCGGCTCGGCAACGCGGCGCAGCTCTTTGGCTTTCGGCAGAGTAGTTTTGATCAGCTCATGCTCGAACAACGATACCGCCATGTTCTGGAACATGGCCTTGCGGTGTGCGCTGGTGCGGCTGAGGTGACGGCCACTTTTACGATGACGCATGGTTCAATTCCTTACCAAACTCACGTTCGGTGATGATGACGATCAGGCAGTCGCCTTATCGTCTTTCTTCAGACTTGCCGGCGGCCAATTGTCGAGGCGCATACCGAGGGACAGACCGCGAGAAGCCAGAACATCCTTGATCTCGGTCAGGGATTTCTTGCCCAGGTTCGGCGTTTTCAACAGTTCTACTTCGGTGCGCTGAATCAGGTCACCGATGTAGTAAATGTTTTCTGCCTTAAGGCAGTTTGCCGAACGCACGGTCAATTCCAGGTCGTCGACCGGACGCAGCAGGATCGGATCGATCTCGTCTTCCTGCTCGACCACCACCGGCTCACTGTCACCCTTGAGGTCGACGAACGCTGCCAACTGCTGCTGCAGGATGGTAGCGGCACGACGGATGGCCTCTTCAGGATCCAGGGTACCGTTGGTTTCCAGATCGATGACCAGCTTGTCCAGGTTGGTACGCTGCTCGACGCGAGCGTTTTCCACCACGTAAGCCACGCGACGCACAGGGCTGAACGAAGCGTCGAGCTGCAAGCGACCAATGCTGCGGCTCTCGTCTTCGTCGCTCTGGCGAGCGTCGGCCGGCTCATAGCCGCGACCACGAGCTACGGTGAGCTTCATGTTCAGCGCGCCATTGGCGGCCAGGTTGGCAATTACGTGATCGCCATTGACGATCTCGACATCATGATCCAGCTGAATATCGGCAGCGGTTACTACACCCGAGCCCTTCTTCGCCAGAGTCAGTGTCACTTCGTCACGACCGTGCAGCTTGACAGCCAGACCTTTCAGGTTGAGCAGGATTTCAATTACGTCTTCCTGAACACCTTCGATGGCACTGTACTCGTGGAGCACGCCATCAATCTCGGCCTCGACTACTGCACAGCCAGGCATGGAGGACAACAGGATGCGGCGCAACGCGTTGCCCAGGGTGTGGCCGAAACCGCGCTCGAGAGGCTCGAGCGTGATCTTGGCGCGGGTCGGACTAACCACCTGCACATCGATGTGGCGGGGGGTCAGGAACTCATTTACCGAAATCTGCATGGATACACCTATTTCTAGCCCTTACTTGGAGTAGAGCTCGACAATCAGGCTTTCGTTGATGTCGGCGGACAGATCGCTGCGAACCGGAACGCTCTTAAACACACCGGACTTCTTCTCAGCGTCTACTTCTACCCATTCAACGCGGCCACGCTGGGCACACAGCTCCAGCGCTTGAGCGATGCGCAGCTGGTTCTTCGATTTCTCGCGAACAGCAACCACGTCACCAGCTTTAACCTGGTAGGACGGAACGTTTACGGTCTGACCGTTGACGCTGATCGCTTTGTGCGAAACCAGCTGACGGGACTCGGCACGGGTAGCGCCGTAGCCCATACGGTAAACCACGTTATCCAGACGGCACTCCAGCAGCTGCAGCAGGTTTTCGCCGGTGGCGCCCTTCTGGCTGGCAGCTTGCTTGTAATAACCGCTGAACTGACGTTCAAGCACGCCGTAGATACGACGAACTTTTTGTTTCTCGCGCAGCTGGGTACCGTAGTCGGACTGACGGCCACGGCGCTGGCCGTGAATACCTGGGGCTGCTTCGATGTTGCACTTCGACTCCAGAGCGCGAACGCCGCTCTTCAGGAACAGATCAGTGCCTTCACGACGAGACAGTTTGCATTTGGGACCAATGTAACGAGCCATTTCTCACTGTCTCCTGATTACACGCGACGCTTCTTCGAAGGACGGCACCCGTTATGCGGGATGGGCGTCACATCGGTGATGCTGGCGATCTTGTAACCGCAGCCGTTCAATGCACGGACAGCGGACTCACGACCCGGACCGGGACCCTTGACGTTCACGTCGAGGTTCTTCAGGCCGTATTCCAGCGCAGCTTGACCAGCACGCTCAGCGGCCACCTGGGCAGCGAACGGGGTGCTCTTACGCGAGCCGCGGAAACCCGAACCACCCGAGGTAGCCCAGGACAGGGCATTACCCTGACGGTCAGTAATGGTCACGATGGTGTTGTTGAAAGACGCGTGGATATGGGCGATCCCATCCACCACTGTCTTTTTGACTTTCTTACGAGTACGAGCAGCAGGCTTAGCCATGACTTAATTCCTGTCGATACGCGGGCGCAATTACTTGCGGATCGGCTTACGCGGGCCCTTACGGGTGCGCGCGTTGGTCTTGGTACGCTGACCGCGGACCGGAAGGCCACGGCGATGACGCAGGCCGCGGTAGCAACCCAGGTCCATCAAGCGTTTGATTTTCATGTTCACTTCACGGCGCAGATCACCTTCGGTATTCACCTTGGCGACTTCACCACGCAGCTGCTCGACCTGCTCGTCAGAGAGATCCTTGATTTTTGCCGCCGGGTTGACGCCGGCTGCCGCACAGATTTTCTGGGCGGTGGTGCGACCGACACCATAGATGTAGGTCAGCGAGATAACAGTGTGCTTGTTATCCGGAATGTTTACGCCTGCAATACGGGCCATTCAGTGGAACTCCAATTGACAGCTACCTACGCCCCGGAAGCCAAGAAATAGGGCGCGAGATATTAACGCTGTAGAAACAAATAATCAACCCGGCAGCGCACTAGCTGCCGGGCTTATCAAGCTTCAATCACACTCAGCCTTGGCGCTGCTTGTGACGCGGTTCCGCGCTGCAAATCACCCGTACAACACCTTCGCGACGGATAATCTTGCAGTTGCGGCACAGCTTTTTCACCGATGCACGAACTTTCATCACCAACTCCTCGAACCTTATGGACACTTCAGCGCATCATGCCGCTGCCGTAGCCCTTCAGGTTGGCTTTCTTCATCAGGGATTCGTACTGGTGCGAAACGAGGTGCGATTGTACTTGCGACATGAAGTCCATCACAACCACCACCACGATCAGCAACGAGGTCCCGCCAAGGTAGAACGGTACGTTGGCCGCCACCACCAGAAACTGGGGCAACAAGCATACGGCCGTCATGTACAGAGCACCGAACATGGTCAAACGAGTCAACACGCCATCGATATAGCGCGCGGACTGCTCGCCCGGACGGATACCCGGAATAAAGGCACCGGACTTCTTCAGGTTTTCCGCTACGTCTTTCGGGTTGAACATCAACGCTGTATAGAAGAAGCAGAAGAACACGATCCCTGCACTAAACAGCAAAATGTTCAACGGCTGACCAGGAGCGATAGCCTGCGAAATATCCTGCAGCCAGCCCATACCTTCGGACTGACCGAACCAGGAACCCAGCGAGGCCGGGAACAACAGAAGGCTGCTGGCGAAAATAGCCGGGATAACCCCCGCCATGTTCACCTTCAACGGCAAGTGGCTGGTCTGCGCAGCAAAGACCTTGCGGCCCTGCTGACGCTTGGCATAGTGCACCGCGATGCGACGCTGACCACGCTCAATGAACACCACGAAACCGATGATCGCTACTGCCAGCAAACCGATGGCGATCAGAGCGAAAATATTGATATCGCCCTGCCGAGCAGACTCGAAAGACTGCCCGACCGCCGACGGCAGACCGGCCACGATGCCCGCAAATATCAGCATCGAGATACCGTTGCCAACACCGCGCTCGGTGATCTGCTCGCCCAGCCACATCATGAAGATCGCGCCCGCCACGAAGGTGGTGACCGCAACGAAGTGGAAGCCGAAATCGACCGAAAACGCTACGCCCTGACTGGCCAGACCAACGGACATGCCGATGGCCTGAACGAACGCCAGGACGAGAGTGCCGTAGCGGGTGTATTGGCTGATCTTACGACGACCAGCCTCACCTTCCTTCTTCAACTGCTCCAGCTGCGGACTAACAGCGGACATCAGCTGCATGATGATCGACGCCGAGATGTACGGCATGATCCCCAATGCAAAGATGCTCATCCGCTCCAGCGCACCGCCGGAAAACATGTTGAACAAGCTAAGAATGGTCCCCTCATTCTGTCGGAACAGGTCCGCCAGCCGGTCAGGGTTTATCCCGGGAACTGGGATGTGTGCGCCGATTCGGTAGACGATAATCGCCATGAACAGAAAACGCAGTCGAGCCCAGAGCTCGGATAACCCGCCGTTGCTGAGCGCTGAGAGAGCACCTTGCTTAGCCATTTATTCCTCGAACTTACCGCCAGCTGCTTCGATAGCCGCACGCGCACCTTTGGTGGCAGCGATACCTTTAAGGGTGACAGCACGAGTAACCTCACCGGACAGCATGACTTTCACACGCCGTACATGTTGGTTAACCAGGTTGGCATCCTTCAGCGCTTGCAGGGTGATTACGTCGCCATCGACCTTGTTCAGCTCGGAGGTACGCACTTCGGCGCGATCCATAGCCTTCAGGGACACGAAGCCGAACTTGGGCAGACGACGGTGCAGGGGCTGCTGGCCGCCTTCGAAACCCGGAGCAATGGTGCCACCGGAACGGGAGGTCTGACCCTTGTGGCCACGGCCACCGGTCTTACCCAAACCGCTACCGATACCACGGCCCGGACGGTGCTTCTCGCGACGGGAACCCGGCGCAGGACTCAAATCGTTCAGGTACATGGATTAACCCTCCACGCGCAGCAGGTAATAAGCCTTGTTAATCATGCCGCGATTTTCCGGGGTATCCAGAACCTCAACGGTGTGATTAATGCGGCGCAGGCCCAGGCCCTTGACGCAAGCTTTGTGATTGGCCAGACGGCCACTCACGCTCTTGATCAGCGTGACTTTAACGGTATTAGCCATGGTTAGAGAATCTCCTCGACGCTCTTGCCACGCTTGGCTGCGACGGACTCTGGAGACTGCATAGCCTTCAGACCTTTGAAAGTGGCATGAACCACGTTCACCGGGTTAGTCGAGCCGTAGCACTTGGCCAGAACGTTCTGCACACCCGCCACTTCCAGCACGGCGCGCATAGCGCCGCCAGCGATGATGCCGGTACCTTCCGAAGCCGGCTGCATGAACACCTTGGAGGCGCCATGACCAGACTTCATCGCGTATTGCAGCGTGGTGCCGTTCAGATCAACCTGGATCATGTTGCGACGAGCAGCTTCCATCGCCTTCTGGATGGCGGCCGGCACTTCACGGGATTTGCCACGGCCGAAACCGACGCGACCCTTACCATCACCCACCACGGTCAGCGCGGTGAAAGTGAAGATACGGCCACCCTTAACGGTTTTGGCTACGCGGTTAACCTGTACCAGCTTCTCGATATAACCTTCGTCGCGCTTTTGGTCGTTATTTGCCATAACTTAGAACTCCAGCCCGCCTTCACGAGCAGCATCAGCCAGCGCCTTGACGCGGCCGTGGTACTTGAAGCCGGAACGGTCGAATGCGACCTGAGTCACACCGGCGGCTTTCGCACGCTCGGCAACCAGCTCACCAACTTTCTTGGCTGCGTCGACGTTGCCAGTGGCGCCATCACGCAGTGCTTTGTCCAAGGTCGAGGCGCTGGCCAGAACCTTGCCGCCGTCGGCCGAAATGACCTGGGCGTAGATGTGCTGCGAAGAGCGATACACGCACAGACGCACGACTTCGAGTTCGTGCATTTTCAGGCGTGCTTTGCGAGCGCGACGCAGTCGAGTAACTTTTTTGTCGGTCATTTGCTATGCCCTACTTCTTCTTGGCTTCTTTACGGCGGACGACTTCGTCAGCGTAACGAACACCTTTGCCCTTATAAGGCTCAGGACGACGGAAGTCACGAATCTCCGCAGCAACCTGGCCCACCAGTTGTTTATCGACACCCTTGATCAGGATTTCGGTCTGGTTAGGGGTTTCGGCAACGACGCCTTCCGGCAGTGCGTATTCGATCGGGTGGGAGAAGCCGAGCGCCAGAGAAAGGACCTGACCTTTGGCTTGCGCCTTGTAACCGACACCTACCAGCTGAAGCTTGCGCTCAAAGCCAGCGCTGACGCCGATCACCATGTTGTTTACCAGCGCACGAGTGGTGCCGGCCATGGCGCGAGTCTGCTGGTCGCCATTGCGAGCGGCAAAACGCAGCTCACCAGCTTCCTGGACGACTTCAACGGACGAGTGAACATTCAGTTCAAGAGTACCCTTGGCACCCTTCACCGAAAGCTGCTGACCGGCGAGCTTGATCTCTACACCAGCGGGCAGCGTAACGGGGTTCTTAGCAACGCGAGACATGCTTATCCCCCCTTAGAACACTGTGCAAAGCACTTCGCCGCCGACACCGGCAGCGCGCGCAGCGCGGTCCGTCATCACACCCTTGTTGGTGGAGACGATGGAAACACCGAGACCGCCACGAACTTTCGGCAGATCATCGACGGATTTGTACTGGCGAAGGCCGGGACGGCTCACGCGCTTCACTTCTTCGATAACCGGACGGCCTTCGAAGTACTTCAGCTCGATGGACAGCTGCGGCTTGACTTCGCCGCTGATCTGATAACCCGCAATATAACCTTCGTCTTTCAAAACTTTGGCTACAGCCACCTTCAACGTGGAAGACGGCATGCTTACGACGGACTTTTCAGCCATCTGGGCATTACGGATACGAGTTAGCATGTCCGCTAACGGGTCCTGCATACTCATGGGCTAGACGCTCCTGATACAAAAAGAATTAGCCTTGCGGCTACAGCCACCTACAAACCGGGGGAAAACAAACCCCAGGCTCAGGCGAGCCGAACATTCTAGAGACTGCTCAAAAATGAATCAAGCCCCAATGGGGCCTGATTCACATAAAGACAAAGCCGGCACTAGGCCGGCTTCGTTTGTTACCAGCTGGCCTTGACCAGACCCGGCACATCACCACGCATCGCCGCTTCACGCAGCTTGATACGGGACAGCCCGAACTTGCGATAAACGCCGTGCGGACGACCGGTTACGCGGCAGCGGTTGCGCAGGCGCGAGGCGCTCGCGTCACGCGGCTGCTTCTGCAGAGCGACCTGAGCCTCCCAGCGCGCTTCCGGACTGCTGTTCGGATTGGCGATGGTGGCCTTCAGCTCAGCACGCTTCTTGGCGTACTTAGCTACCGTCTGCTGACGCTTCAGCTCGCGGTTCTTCATGCTCATTTTAGCCATGATCCAACTCCAGTCAGTTGCGGAACGGGAAGTTGAAAGCACGCAGCAACGCGCGACCTTCATCATCCGTCCGAGCAGTGGTGGTCAGGGTAATATCCAGACCGCGCAGGGCATCGATCTTGTCGTAATCGATCTCCGGGAAGATGATCTGCTCCTTCACGCCCATGCTGTAGTTGCCACGACCATCGAAGGACTTGGCATTCAGGCCGCGGAAGTCACGCACGCGCGGCAGGGAGATGGACAGCAGACGATCCAGGAACTCGTACATGCGCTCACGACGCAGGGTTACCTTGACGCCAATCGGCCAACCTTCACGGAGCTTGAAGCCTGCAATCGACTTACGGGCATGAGTCACGACGACTTTCTGACCGGTGATCTTTTCCAGGTCGGCAACAGCGTTCTCGATGACTTTCTTGTCACCGATCGCTTCGCCCAGGCCCATGTTCAGGGTGATCTTGGTGATGCGCGGAACTTCCATCACGTTCGCAAGCTTCAGGTCTTCCTTCAGCTTCGGCGCGATTTCATTCCGATAAATCTCTTTCAGTCGTGCCATGGTCTTCTACCTAGCAGTGTTCAAGCATCAACCGCTTTTTGGG
The DNA here is from genome assembly GCF_041027545.1 of Pseudomonas zhanjiangensis. NCBI lineage: Bacteria > Pseudomonadati > Pseudomonadota > Gammaproteobacteria > Pseudomonadales > Pseudomonadaceae > Pseudomonas > Pseudomonas zhanjiangensis. The sequence continues at coordinate 133,854 of NZ_JBFTEG010000012.1, forward strand.
TCGACTTGAAGACACGAATTTTTTTACCGTCCTCAACCTTGAAACCAACGCGGTCAGCCTTGTTGGTTTCACCGTTGAAAATGGCAACGTTGGAAGCGTGCAGCGGCGCTTCTTTCTCGACGATACCGCCTTGAACGCCCGACATCGGGTTCGGCTTGGTGTGGCGCTTGACCAGGTTGATCCCGCCAACGACCAGACGGTCGTCAGCGAGAACCTTGAGCACCTTGCCACGCTTACCTTTGTCTTTGCCGGCGATCACGATGATCTCGTCGTCACGACGAATCTTTTGCATGTCGGATCTCCTTACAGCACTTCAGGGGCGAGCGAGACGATCTTCATGAACTTCTCGGAACGAAGCTCACGGGTCACGGGCCCAAAGATACGGGTGCCGATCGGCTCTTGCTTGTTGTTCAGCAGAACAGCAGCGTTGCCGTCAAAGCGAATGATCGAACCGTCGGCACGGCGAACGCCGTGACGGGTGCGGACTACGACTGCAGTCATCACCTGGCCTTTCTTCACCTTACCGCGCGGAATTGCTTCCTTGACGGTCACCTTGATGATGTCACCGATGCCAGCGTAGCGGCGATGCGAGCCACCCAGCACCTTGATGCACATTACGCGACGCGCACCACTGTTGTCGGCCACATCGAGCATGGATTGAGTCTGAATCATATAATTTCTCCGACCCTTAGCCCTTAGACTTCCACTGCGCGTTCGAGAACTTCAACCAGTGCCCAAGACTTGGTCTTGGCCATCGGACGGGTTTCGCGAATGGAAACCTTGTCGCCGATGTGGCACTGATTGCTTTCGTCGTGCGCGTGCAGCTTGGTCGAACGCTTGACATATTTGCCGTAGATCGGGTGCTTGACGCGACGCTCGATCAATACGGTGATGGTCTTGTCCATCTTGTCGCTGACAACACGGCCGGTCAGCGTACGGACTGTTTTTTCGGCTTCAGCCATGATCACTTACCTGCCTGCTGGTTGAGCACAGTTTTCACACGAGCGATGTCGCGCTTAACTTGCGAGAGCAGGTGAGACTGCCCCAACTGGCCAGTTGCCTTCTGCATGCGCAGATTGAACTGGTCGCGCAGCAGGCCGAGCAACTGCTCGTTCAACTGCTGTGCTGATTTTTCACGAAGTTCATTCGCTTTCATCACATCACCGTCCGCTTAACAAAGGTGGTGGCGAGCGGCAGCTTTGCAGCAGCCAGGGCGAATGCCTCACGCGCCAACTCTTCGGAAACGCCTTCGATTTCGTACAGGACCTTGCCTGGCTGAATCTGGGCTACCCAATACTCCACGCTACCCTTCCCTTTACCCATCCGCACTTCGAGAGGCTTCTTGGTAACCGGCTTGTCCGGGAATACGCGAATCCAGATCTTCCCGCCACGCTTAACGTGACGAGTCAGAGCACGACGAGCGGACTCGATCTGGCGGGCGGTGAGACGACCGCGGGCGACAGACTTCAGCGCGAATTCGCCGAAGCTGACCTTGCTACCGCGCTGAGCCAGGCCACGGTTGTGGCCGGTCATCTGCTTGCGGAACTTCGTACGCTTTGGTTGCAACATTTGGCGTACCCCTTATTTAGCAGCTTTTTTACGAGGCGCAGGTGCTTGCGGCTTCAGCTCTTCATGGCGACCACCGATCACTTCGCCTTTGAAGATCCAAACCTTGACACCGATCACACCGTAGGTGGTGTGCGCTTCGTACGTGGCATAGTCGATATCGGCACGCAGGGTGTGCAGCGGCACACGACCTTCGCGATACCATTCGGTACGGGCAATCTCTGCACCGCCCAGACGACCGCTCACTTGGATTTTGATGCCCTTGGCACCAATGCGCATGGCGTTCTGTACAGCGCGCTTCATGGCGCGACGGAACATCACACGACGCTCCAGCTGCTGAGCTACGCTCTGCGCAACCAGCATACCGTCGAGCTCCGGCTTGCGGATCTCTTCGATATTGATGTGCACCGGCACACCCATTTGCTTGGTCAGGTCCTGACGCAGCTTCTCAACATCTTCACCTTTTTTGCCGATCACGATACCGGGACGGGCGGTGTGGATGGTGATGCGTGCGGTTTGAGCCGGACGAGCGATGTCGATACGGCTAACGGACGCGCTTTTTAATTTGTCTTGGAGATACTCACGCACCTTCAGATCAGCGAACAAATAGTCCGCATAAGTCCGACCGTCTGCATACCAGACAGAGGTGTGATCCTTGACGATTCCCAGGCGAATGCCAATGGGATGTACTTTCTGACCCATCTGATCGACTCCGTTACTTGTCCGCAACCTTGACAGTGATATGGCAAGACCGCTTGACGATGCGATCAGCGCGGCCCTTGGCACGCGGCATGATTCGCTTCAGCGAACGCCCTTCGTTGACGAAAACGGTGCTGACCTTCAGGTCATCTACGTCTGCGCCTTCGTTATGCTCGGCGTTGGCAACGGCCGACTCCAGCACTTTCTTCATGATCTCGGCGGCTTTCTTACTGCTGAAAGCCAGAACGTTGAGCGCCTCGCCCACCTTCTTCCCGCGGATCTGGTCGGCGACCAAGCGGGCTTTCTGGGCGGAGATTCGAGCGCCCGACAACTTAGCGGCTACTTCCATTTCCTTACCCCTTAACGCTTGGCTTTCTTGTCTGCCACGTGCCCACGATAGGTGCGGGTAGCAGCAAACTCGCCGAGTTTGTGGCCGACCATGTCTTCGTTCACCAGAACCGGGACATGTTGACGACCGTTATGTACAGCGATGGTCAGACCGACCATCTGCGGCAGGATCATCGAACGGCGCGACCAGGTTTTCACCGGCTTGCGATCGTTCTTCTCCACCGCCACTTCGATCTTCTTCAGTAGGTGAAGATCAATAAAAGGACCTTTTTTCAGAGAACGTGGCACTGTCGTATCCCTCTATTTACTTGCGACGACGGACGATCATGTTATCGGTGCGCTTGTTACCACGAGTCTTCGCGCCCTTAGTCGGGAAGCCCCATGGAGACACCGGATGACGACCACCAGAGGTACGACCTTCACCACCACCGTGTGGGTGGTCGACCGGGTTCATGGCAACACCACGAACGGTCGGGCGAACGCCACGCCAGCGCTTGGCACCGGCCTTACCCAGCGAACGCAGGCTGTGCTCGGAGTTCGAGACTTCGCCCAGGGTCGCACGGCACTCGGCCAGGACTTTACGCATTTCACCGGAACGCAGACGCAGGGTCACGTAGACGCCTTCACGAGCGATCAGCTGAGCCGAAGCGCCAGCGGAGCGAGCGATCTGAGCACCCTTACCCGGCTTGAGCTCGATACCGTGAACGGTCGAACCAACCGGAATGTTACGCAGCTGCAGGCTGTTACCGGCCTTGATCGGCGCCATGATACCGGCCACCAGCTGATCGCCAGCGCTCACGCCCTTGGGGGCGATGATGTAGCGACGCTCGCCGTCTGCGTACTTCAGCAGAGCGATGTGAGCAGTACGGTTCGGATCGTATTCGATGCGCTCGACAGTGGCAGGAATGCCATCTTTGTCGTTGCGGCGAAAATCGACCAGACGATAGTGCTGCTTGTGGCCACCACCGATATGACGGGTGGTGATACGACCATTGTTGTTACGACCGCCGGACTTCGACTTCTTCTCGAGCAGCGGAGCGTAAGGAGCGCCTTTGTGCAGCTCCTGATTGACCACCTTGACCACAAAACGGCGGCCAGCGGAAGTCGGTTTGCATTTAACGATTGCCATGATGCACCCCTTCCTTACTCAGCACTGCTGGCGAAATCGAGATCTTGGCCCGGCTGAAGGGAGATAACCGCCTTCTTCCAGTCGTTACGCTTGCCCAGACCGCGAGCGGTGCGCTTGCTCTTACCCAGAACGTTCTGGGTAGTCACATGCTCGACCTTCACGTTGAACAGGCTTTCGACGGCCTTCTTGATTTCCAGCTTGGTTGCATCGGTTGCAACCTTGAAAACGAATTGGCTTTTCTTGTCAGCCAGAACCGTGGCCTTCTCGGAGACGTGCGGGCCCAGCAGCACTTTAAATACGCGTTCCTGGTTCATCCCAGCAGCTCCTCGAATTTCTTCACGGCAGAAACGGTGACCAGCACCTTTTCGTACGCGATCAGACTGACCGGATCGGAACCCTGCACGTCACGAACGTCGACATGCGGCAGGTTACGTGCAGCCAGGTACAGATTCTCGTCAACAGCGTCGGACACGATCAGAACGTCGTTCAGACCCATGCCATTCAGCTTGCCCAACAGCTCTTTGGTTTTCGGCGCTTCTACGGAGAAGTCCTGAACCACGACCAGACGATCACTGCGCACCAGCTCGGCAAGAATCGAGCGCAAGGCTGCGCGGTACATCTTCTTGTTCAGCTTTTGCTCGTGATTCTGCGGACGGGCCGCAAAGGTCACACCACCGCCACGCCAGATCGGACCACGAGTGGTACCGGCACGGGCACGACCGGTGCCCTTCTGACGCCAGGGGCGCTTGCCGCCACCCGACACGTCGGAGCGGGTCTTCTGCTGCTTGCTGCCCTGACGGCCGCCGGCCATGTAGGCCACAACTGCTTGGTGTACCAGGGTCTCGTTGTAATCGCCGCCGAAAGTCGCTTCGGACACTTCGATCGCTTGAGCGCCATTTACATTTAATTGCATGTCAGCTTCCCCTTAACCGCGAGCCTTGGCTGCCGGACGCACAACCAGGTTGCCGCCAGTAGCGCCAGGAACGGCACCCTTGACCAACAGCAGGTTGCGTTCAGCGTCGACGCGCACTACTTCCAGGGACTGCACAGTCACGCGCTCAGCACCCATGTGACCGGACATTTTCTTGCCCTTGAATACGCGACCCGGAGTCTGGCACTGGCCAATGGAGCCCGGAACACGGTGGGACACGGAGTTACCGTGAGTGTTGTCTTGGCCGCGGAAGTTCCAACGCTTGATGGTACCGGCAAAGCCTTTACCCTTGGACTGACCGGTGACATCCACCAGCTGACCAGCTTGGAAAATTTCAGCGTTGATCAGATCGCCAGCCTGGTAATCGCCCTCTTCAAGACGGAATTCCCAGACACCACGACCTGCCGCGACGTTCGCCTTGGCGAAGTGACCGGCCTGAGCCTTGCTGACTCGAGAAGCACGACGCTCACCGACAGTGACCTGCACTGCGCGATAGCCATCGGACTCTTCGGATTTGAACTGGGTGACGCGATTCGGCTCGATCTCAATGACCGTAACCGGAATGGAGACACCTTCTTCGGTGAAAATGCGGGTCATGCCGCACTTACGACCGACTACACCAATAGTCATGTTGTAACCTCATGAGTGTACGGGGCTTTCACCCGCTATGGCCGCCCATTTCAGAGCGTTACACGACTAAAACCCCAAGGTCTTAGCCGAGGCTGATCTGCACTTCCACGCCAGCCGCAAGATCGAGCTTCATCAGCGCGTCAACGGTTTTATCCGTTGGCTGGACGATGTCCAGAACACGCTTATGAGTACGGATCTCATACTGATCCCGAGCGTCTTTGTTGACGTGCGGAGAAGTCAGTACGGTGAACCGCTCTTTGCGGGTAGGCAGAGGAATCGGACCACGCACCTGAGCACCAGTACGTTTCGCGGTTTCCACGATTTCCTGGGTTGATTGATCGATCAGGCGATGGTCAAAAGCCTTCAACCGAATACGGATTTGTTGGTTTTGCATTTTGACCTCTGATTCCAAGCTGCTATTCCCAACGGACACAATACGCCCGTTAAAAGGAGGCGCAATTCTATAGACGCCCCCCACGAGTGTCAACCCAATAAAAAAGCCCCCGCAAGCGGGGGCTTCTTGTAGATCTATCGATTACTCGATGATCTTGGCAACCACGCCGGCGCCAACGGTACGGCCGCCTTCGCGAATCGCGAAGCGCAGGCCATCTTCCATGGCGATCGGAGCGATCAGGGTGACAACCATCTTGATGTTGTCGCCCGGCATTACCATCTCAACGCCTTCTGGCAGTTCGCAGTTACCGGTCACGTCAGTGGTACGGAAGTAGAACTGCGGACGGTAGCCCTTGAAGAACGGGGTGTGACGCCCACCTTCTTCCTTGGACAGCACGTACACTTCGCCTTCGAACTTGGTGTGCGGCTTGATGGTGCCCGGCTTAGCCAGAACCTGACCACGCTCGACGTCATCACGCTTGGTGCCACGCAGCAGCACACCAACGTTCTCGCCAGCGCGACCTTCGTCGAGCAGCTTGCGGAACATCTCAACACCAGTACAGATGGTCTTGG
>NZ_JBFTEG010000013.1:0-14205 GCF_041027545.1 Pseudomonas zhanjiangensis
CCGCGAGGGGTAAGACGGGCATGTTTATGCAGGTTCATTCGGGGCTCCTGGAAGGCTTGGTTGGTCGCACTTCCAGAATTCCGGGAATGCCCCGGATGAACAACCTACTGAGAGATCACAGCTAGCTGCATGCAGGAGAGAACCATGGCCAAGGCAATCCCGCAGTTGATCGCAGGGCAGTGGCGCGAGAGCCGCGCCCGCGAGTTCATCGAGGTCACCGACCCGGCGACCCAGGAAGTGCTGGCCCTGGCCCCCAAGGCCACCGCCGAGGAAATAGAAGCGGCCGTGGCCAGCGCCAAGGCCGCCTTCCTGGCCTGGCGCGAGGTGCCGGTGCCGGAGCGCGCGCGGCTGATGCTGCGCTACCAGCACCTGCTCAAGGAGTCTCATGACGAGCTGGCCGAACTGCTGGCCGGCGAGACCGGCAAGACCCTCGCCGACGCCAAGGGTGATGTCTGGCGCGGCATCGAGGTGGTCGAACAGGCCGCCAATATTGCCAGCCTGATGATGGGCGAAACCGCCGAGAACGTCGCCTGCGATATCGACACCGCCAGCTGGGTCCAGCCGCTCGGCGTCTGTACCGGAATCACCCCGTTCAACTTCCCGGCGATGATTCCGCTGTGGATGTTCCCGCTGGCCATCGCCGCGGGCAATACCTTCATCCTCAAGCCCTCCGAGCAGGATCCGCTGACGCCGAACAGGCTCGCGGAGCTGCTTATCGAGGCAGGCGCGCCCAAGGGCGTGCTGCAGGTGCTGCACGGGGGACGGGAAGTGGTCGACAGCCTGCTCACCCACCCGGATATCCGCGCCATCTCCTTCGTCGGCTCGGTGCCGGTTGGCCAGCATATCTACCGCACCGGCACTGCCCACCTCAAGCGCGTGCAGGCTTTCGCCGGCGCCAAGAACCACCTGGTGATCCTGCCCGACGCCAACAAGGAGCAGGTGCTCAGCAACCTGGTCGGCGCCAGTTGCGGCGCCGCCGGGCAGCGCTGCATGGCGATCAGCGTGGCGGTGTTCGTCGGCGAGTCCAGGCAGTGGATCGACGAGTTGCGCGCACAGATGGCGGAGCTGCGCCCCGGCTACTGGAAGGACGAGCACGCCGCCTTCGGCCCGCTGATCAGCCAGCAGGCCAAGCAACGGGTGCAACGGCTGATCGCCGAAGGCAAGGCCGAGGGCGCCGAGTGCCTGCTCGACGGCTCGCTGTGCACGGTGGAGGGCTACCCCAAGGGCAACTGGCTGGGCCCGACCCTGTTCCGCGGCGTCACGCCGAAAATGTCCATCTACCGCGAGGAAATCTTCGGCCCGGTGCTGGTGTGCCTGGAGGTCGACACCCTCGACCAAGCCATCGAACTGGTCAACGCCAGCCCCTATGGCAACGGCACCTCGATCTTCACCCGCTCCGGCGGTGCCGCCCGGCATTACCAGCATGCGGTGAACGTCGGCCAGGTGGGGATCAACGTGGCGATTCCGGTACCGCTGCCGTTCTTCTCCTTCACCGGCTGGAAGGGTTCGTTCTATGGCGACCTGCATGCCTACGGCAAGCAGGCCGTGCGCTTCTACACCGAGACCAAGACGGTGACCACACGCTGGTTTGACGAGTCTCCAGTCACGGGGCCGAACATGACCATTCATTTGAAATGAGAACGGCTGCGCTCGTGTTAGACCAATAGACGATCTCAACCATTAGTCTAACGGCGTAAAAAGCTCTCCTGGTTCCCACAACAAGAACACGGAGATCTGCATGCAACGACTGACTGCCACCCTGGCCCTGTGGGCCGGGCTAACCGCCTGTGCGCAGGCCGCCGAGCCGATCACCCTCGGGCTCAACTACCCGCGCACCGGCAGCTACAAGGAGGAAGGTTTGGCCCAGATGCGCGGCGCCTTGCTGGCCATCGACGAGCTCAACGCCCAGGGCGGTGTGCTCGGCCGCCCCCTGCGCCTGTTCAGCCGCGACACCGCCTCGCGCCCGCAGAAGGCGGTGAAGAATGTCGACAAGCTGGCGGCCGAAGGCGCGGCCATGCTGTTCGGCGGCTCCTCCAGCGCGGTGGCCATCGCCGCCGGCAAGCGCGCCGCCGAGCACGGCCTGCTGTACTTCGGCACCCTCACCTACTCCAACGACACCACCGGCAAGGATGCGCACCGCTACATGTTCCGCGAGTGCAACAGCGCCTGGATGAGCGCCCGGGTGCTTGGCAAGTACCTGAGCAAGACCTTGCCGGACCGGCGCTACTTCTACATCACCTCCGACTACACCTGGGGTCACACCACCGAGAGTTCGCTGCGCCAGACCACCCACAGCGAAGATGCCGCCCTGAACCCAGGGCTCAGGGTGCCCTTTCCCGGCGCGCGCCTGGCCGACTACCAGGACGCCCTGACCCAGGCCGCGGCGAGCGACGCCCAGGTGCTGGCCCTGGTGCTGTTCGGCGAGGATCTGGTGCGCGCCATGCGCATCGCCAAGGACCTGGGCCTGACCGAACGCATGCAGATAGTCGCGCCCAACCTGACCCAGAGCATGGTCGAACAGGCCGGCCCCGGGCTGATGGAGGGGGTGATCGGCACCGAACCCTGGACCTGGCGGGTGCCGGCGCTGGAGCGTTCCAGCCGCGGCGAAGCCTTCGTCGCCGCCTTCAGCCAGCGCTACGCGATGTACCCTTCGAGTTCCGCGGCCTCGGCCTACAGCATTGTCTACCAGTGGGCCGAGGCGGCCCAGCGCGCCAAGAGCTTGGACAGCGAGGCGCTGATCAAGGCGCTGGAAGGCCACCGCTACCAGCTGCTCAAGGGCAAGCAACAGTGGCGCGGCTTCGACCACCAGAACCTGCAGACGGTCTACGCGGTCAAGGTCAAGCCGCGCGCCGAGGTACTCAAGGACCCGCTCAAGCAGGACTATTTCGAAATCGTCGAGCGTCTCGACGCCGAGCAGGCGGCCCCCAGCCTCGCCGAATGGCAGGCCGAGCGACGGGCCGCCGGACAACCCCTGACCCTGCGATGAGGAACCATGGACTTCGAACTCGACGATGAACAACGCCTGCTGGTGGACAGCGCCCGCGCCTTCGCCAGCCATGAACTGGCGCCGCATGCCGCCGACTGGGACCGCGACCACCAGTTCCCGGTCGAGGTGCTCAAGCGTGCCGGCGAGCAGGGCTACCTGGCCCTGTATATCCCGGAGGAGGACGGCGGCCTGGGCCTGTCCAGGCTGTCCGCCGCGCTGATCTTCGAGCAACTGGCCGCCGGCTGCGTGGCCACCACCGCCTTCATGACCATCCACAACATGGCCACCTGGATGCTCGCGAGCTTCGCCGAGCAGGCGCTCAAGGACCAGTGGCTGCCCGGCCTGGTCAGCGGCGAGCGGCTGGCCTCCTACTGCCTGACCGAGCCGGATGCCGGCTCCGACGCCGCCCAGCTGCGCACCCGCGCTCGGCGCGACGGCGACGACTACGTGCTCGACGGCAGCAAGTGCTTCATCTCCGGCGCCGGCAGCACCGATGTGCTGATCGTCATGGCCCGCAGCGGCGCCGAGGGCGCCAAGGGCATCTCCTGCTTCCTGGTGCCGGCCGACGCCGCGGGCGTCAAGTACGGGCGCAACGAGCTGAAGATGGGCTGGTGCGCCCAGCCGACCCGCACTATCGCCTTCGAGGGCGTGCGCATCCCCGCCGGCAACCGCATCGGCCCCGAGGGCCAGGGCTTCATCTACGCCATGCAGGGACTGGACGGCGGCCGCCTGAACATCGCCAGCTGCTCGCTGGGCGCGGCCCAGGCGGCGCTGGAGCAATCGCTGCGCTATGTCGAGGAGCGCAAGCAGTTCGGCAAGGCGCTCAGCGAGTTCCAGGCCCTGCAGTTCAAGCTGGCCGACATGCTCACCGACCTCACCGCCAGCCGGCAGATGGTGCGCCTGGCCGCGCACAAGCTGGACCGCAAACACGGCGAGGCCAGCCTGTATTGCGCCATGGCCAAGCGCTTCGCCACCGACCACTGCTTCAACCTATGCAACGAGGCCCTACAACTGCATGGCGGCTATGGTTATCTGAACGACTATCCACTGGAGCGCTGGGTGCGCGACAGCCGCGTGCACCAGATACTCGAGGGCACCAACGAAATCATGCGGGTGATCATCGCCCGCCGCCTGCTGCAACAGGGCGGTATGCTCGACCGCCTGCTGTAACCGTACATCGACAACGAGGATGCCTATGAGCAACGCCATCGAACCCTACAAGCCCGGGTTGTTCGACCTGACCCACAAGATCACCGTGGAGAAGCACGGCCACACCGCGCTGATCACCCTCAACCATCCGCCGGCCAACACCTGGGACCGCGAGTCGCTGATCGGCCTCAAGCAGCTGATCGAGCACCTCAATCGCGACGACGACATCTACGCGCTGGTGGTGACCGGCCAGGGCGGCAAGTTTTTCAGCGCCGGCGCCGACCTCAAGCTGTTCGCCGACGGCGACAAAGCCCGCGCCCGCGAGATGGCCCGGCGCTTCGGCGAGGCCTTCGAGGCGCTGCGCGACTTTCGCGGGGTGTCGATCGCCGCGATCAACGGCTACGCCATGGGTGGTGGCCTGGAATGCGCCCTGGCCTGCGACCTGCGCATCGCCGAACGCCAGGCCCAGCTGGCCCTGCCGGAAGCCGCGGTGGGTCTGCTGCCCTGCGCCGGCGGCACCCAGCACCTGGCCTGGCTGGTCGGCGAGGGCTGGGCCAAGCGCATGATCCTCTGCGGCGAGCGGGTCGATGCCGAGACGGCGCTGCGCATCGGTCTGGTCGAGCAGGTGGTCGACAGCGGCGAGGCCCGCGGCCATGCCCTGCTGCTGGCGGCCAAGGTGGCGCGGCAGAGCCCGGTGGCGGTGCGCACCATCAAGCCGCTGATCCAGGGCGCCCGCCAGCGCAGTCCGGACAGTTGGCTGAGCGAGGAACGCGAGCGCTTTATCGACCTGTTCGATGCCGACGACACCCGCGAGGGCGTCAACGCCTTCCTGGAGAAACGCGAGCCGCACTGGCGCAACAAATGACCCGGCCCGCGCACAAGGAATCTGCCGCATGAATGTACGCTTTGAAGAACACCCGACTCCACACGGCTATCGCATCGGCGTCGCCAGCCTGGACGCACCCAAGAGCCTGAACGCCCTGACCCTGCCGATGATCGAGGCACTGGATGCCCAGCTCGCCAGTTGGGCGGATGACCCGAGCATCGCCTGCGTGCTGCTGCGCGGCAGTGGCCCCAAGGCCTTCTGCGCCGGCGGTGATGTGGTGCAACTGGTGCAGCAATGCCGCGAGCACCCCGGCGAGGTACCGCCGCTGGCGCGGCGCTTCTTCGCCGACGAATACCGCCTCGACCATCGCATCCACTGCTACCCCAAGCCGCTGATCTGCTGGGCGCACGGCCATGTATTGGGCGGCGGCATGGGCCTGATGCAGGGCGCCGGGGTGCGCATCGTCACCCCCTCCAGTCGCCTGGGCATGCCGGAGATCAATATCGGCCTGTACCCGGATGTCGGCGGCAGCTGGTTCCTCAACCGCCTGCCGGGCAGGCTGGGGCTGTTTCTCGGCCTGACCGCCAGCGCCATCAACGCCCGCGATGCCCTGGACCTTGGCCTGGCCGACCGTTTCCTGCTCGATGAGCAACAGGACAAGCTGCTCGAAGGGCTGATCCAGCTGAACTGGCAGGACCAGCCGCAGTTGCAACTGCACAGCCTGCTCAAGGCTCTGGAACACGAGGCCCGCGCAGAGCTGCCGGAAGCCCAGTGGCTGCCGCGCCGCGAGCGCATCGACGAGTTACTCGACCAGGCCGACCTGCCCGGCGCCTGGCATGCCCTGACGGCCCTGCAGGACGATGGCGACCCGCTGCTGGCGCGTGCGGCCAAGACCCTGGCCGCCGGCTGCCCGCTGACCGCGCACCTGGTCTGGGAGCAGCTGGATCGGTCCAGACACCTGTCGCTGGCGCAGGTGTTCCAGATGGAATACGCCATGAGCCTGAACTGCTGCCGCCACCCGGAACTGCCCGAAGGCGTGCGCGCCCGGCTGATCGACAAGGACCACGCGCCCCACTGGCACTGGCCAGATGTCGCCACCATCCCGGTCGAGGCTATCGACGCGCACTTCGAGGCCACCTGGGAGGGCGCGCATCCGCTGGCCGACCTCTAGGGTGCGCAGCGCCGCCTGGGCCGCGCGCACCACAACCTGCAAGCAAGGTGCGCAGGGCGCACCCTACGAGGAGAACGACAATGAAGCGGATAGCCTTTATCGGCCTGGGTCATATGGGCCTGCCCATGGCCCGCAACCTGCTCAAGGCAGGCTTTAGCCTCAAGGTCTTCGACCTGGTCGCGGACGCCATCGAGACCCTTGCCAAAGAGGGGGCGCAGGCGGCCAGCAGCGCCGCCGACGCCGTGCAGGGCCAGACGGTAGTGGTCAGCATGCTGCCGGCCAGCCGTCACGTCGAAGGCCTGTACCTGGGCGACAGCGGCCTGCTCAAGCAGCTCGAGCCCGGCACCCTGGTGTTGGAATGCTCGACCATCGCCCCCGAATCCGCGCGCCGGGTGCACCAGGCCGCTGCCGAGCAGGGCCTGGCGATGCTCGATGCCCCGGTATCCGGCGGCACCGCCGGCGCCGCCGCCGGCACCCTGACCTTCATGGTCGGCGGCGAAGCCGCCACCCTGGAGCAGGCCCGGCCAATCTTCCAGGCCATGGGCAGCAACATCTTCCACGCCGGCCCCGATGGTGCTGGTCAGGTGGCCAAGGTGTGCAACAACCTGGTGCTGGCGGTGCAGATGATCGCCACCGCCGAAGCCATGGCCCTGGGCGTGGCCAGCGGCCTGGAACCGACGGTGCTGGCGGAGATCATGCGCCAGAGTTCAGGGGGCAACTGGACCCTGGAGAAATACAACCCCTGGCCGGGGGTGATGGAGAATGCGCCGGCCTCCAGAGGTTATACCGGCGGCTTTATGGCCGAGCTGATGGCCAAGGATCTTGGCCTGGCCCAGGAGGCGGCGCAGGTCACCGCCAGCAGCACGCCGATGGGCGCCCTGGCCCTGCAGCTCTATCGCCTGCTGCTCAAGCAGGGCAAGGGCCAGCAGGACTTCTCAGTGGTGCAGCAGCTGTTCGTCGAATAAGCGCAAAGGCTGCCCGCAGGGTGGATCGGGGCGCGTAGCTAACGCTTTATTCATCTACCAATGGCTATGGCGATGAATAACCAGCAACCTACCTAACCCGGCCCTCGTCGCCCGCCTGCAAACCTGGGAAGAGTGTCGCCTGCCAGTTCGCTGCCGATCGGCATCCAGGCCACGATATGCAGATGGCAAAAAGCCGCAGACTCCTGCGGCTTTTTCGTGACCCCATAGCCCCCGTCAGCGCTCGCGCAGGGCCTCGGCGCGGGCACGGATGATCGGCTTGAGCAGGTAGCTGAGTATGCTCTTCTTGCCGGTGATGATGTCCACCGAGGCGACCATGCCCGGGATGATCAGCAGCGGCTGCTCGTCGCTGCCCAGGTGACTGCGGTCGGTCTGCAACTTGATCACGTAGAAACTGTTGCCCTCCTCGTCGGTCACGGTATCGGCGCCGATCTGCACCAGTTCGGCCTTGAGCCCACCGTAGATGGTGTAGTCATAGGCGGTGAACTTGACCATGGCCTCCTGCCCGGGATGGAGGAAGGCGATGTCCTGCGGACGAATACGCGCCTCGACCAGCAGCTTGTCGTCCAGCGGGACGATCTCCACCAGGTCGCTGCCCGGCTGGATGACGCCGCCGATGGTATTGACCAGCAACTGCTTGACGATGCCGCGTACCGGCGAGGTGACCAGGGTGCGATTGACCCGGTCCTCCAGCGCCTTGCCGGTGGACTGGATCTTGCTCAGCTCGGTGCGCGCCTCGTTCAGCTCGGTCAGGGCGTCGCTGCGAAAGCGCCCGCGGGTCTCATCGATCTTGCGCTCGACTTCCTTGATCGCCGCCTCGGCCCGCGGAATCGCCAGGGTCGTGGCCTCCAGCTGACCACGGCTCTCCACCTCGGCACGCTTGAGGCGCAGGACCTCGACCCGGGAGATGGCTCCTTCGGCCACCAGCGGCTCGGACATCTGGATTTCCTGGCGCAGCAGCTTCAGGCTGCTACTGAACTGGCCCTGCTTGGAAACGAACTCGCGCAGCTCCTGACGCCGTTGCACCAGCTGCTCCTCAAGTCCGGCGACCTCATCCAGCAGCTGCTGGCGGCGGCTGTTGAACAGCTGCGCCTCGCTTTCGGCCAGCCGCGGCGCCTTCTCGCGCACCTCGTCGGTGACCTCCAACTCGCGCCCCTGGACCTCGGCACTGAGGCGCTCGACCCGCAGCAGCAGGGCCAGGCGGTCGGCCTCGGTCTCACCGACGTTGGAGGCGAAGCGGGTGTCGTCCAGGCGCAACAGCGGATCGCCAACATTCACCACCTGGCCTTCGCGCACGAACAACTCGGCGACTATGCCGCCTTCCAGGTTCTGGATTTTCTGCAGCCGCGAGGAGGGAATCGCCTTGCCGTCGCCACGGGTCACCTCGTCGACCACGGCGAAATGGGCCCATAGCAGGCAAAAAGCGACGAAGCCGATCAGGCCCCAGATGGTCAGGCGCACGACCCGCGGCGCATCTTCGATCAGCGCCTTGCTGACCTCCGGCAAGGGCTCGTCACCCATGCCGTCGCGACTGCCGAAATAGCCGCTCATGGCCTTGCCCAGGCCGCCGGAAGACGAAGACTGTTTAGCCGACACTGATCTGCCCCTTCTTCAGCGCTTCCATGACACTGCCCTTGGGCCCGTCGGCGATGATCTGTCCGCGATCGATGATCACCAGGCGATCGACCAGGCTGAGCATCGAGGCGCGGTGGGTAACCAACAGCAGGGTCTTGTTGCCGATCACCGCAGCCAGGCGCTGCTTGAGGCGCTCCTCGCCGGTGTTGTCCATGGAGCTGGTCGGCTCGTCGAGCAGCAGGATCGGCGGGTCGAGCAGCAAGGCGCGGGCCAGGGCGACGTTCTGTCGCTGGCCGCCGGACAGGTTCTGGCCGCGCTCGCCGACCTGCAGCTCATAGCCCTTCGGGTGCAGCCGGGCGTACTCGTGCACGCCTGCCAGCTCGGAAGCCTGCAGCACCAGTTCGTCCTCGACATAGCGCGCCCCGGTGACCAGGTTGTCGCGCAGGGTGCCGGAGAACAGCTGAATGTCCTGGGGCACGTAGCCGATGTTGTGGCGCAGGTCGCTGACGTCCAACTGGCGTACGTCGATGCCATCGACCAGCAGGCTGCCGGCATCGGGCTGATGCAGGCCGACGATGAGTTTCGCCAGGGAACTCTTGCCCGAGCCGCTGCGGCCGATGATGCCGATCTTCTCGCCCGGGCGAACCACCAGGTTGATCTTCTCCAGGGCCGCCTGCTGCTGGTCCGGGTAATGGAAGTCCAGCTGGCGGAACTCGATCGCACCCTGCAGCGACTGGCGCTTGAGTGGGCGCTCCTCCTCCTGACGCTCCTGGGGAAGACTCATCATCTGGTTGACCGAGTCGAGGGTGACCCGCGCCTGCTGGTAACGGGTCAGCAGCCCGGACATCTGGGTCAGCGGCCCCAGGGCGCGACTGCTGAGCATGTAGCAGGCGATCAGGCCGCCCATGCTCAGGTTGCCGGCGATGATCTGGTAGACGCCGAGGACGATCACCACCACGCCGGCCAACTGCTGCAGCAGCAGGGTCGAGTTCATCGCCAGGCTCGACAGCATGCGCGCGCGCAGCTCCAGGCGGCTGAGGGTACCGATGGTCTGCTCCCACAGGTACTGACGCTCGCTCTCGGCGTTGTTGACCTTGACCGCATCCAGCCCGGCCAGGCTCTCGATCAGGCTCGACTGGCGCTCGGCGGCCAGCGCCATGCTGCGCTCCATGGTTTCAGCCAGGGGCCGTTGCAGCGCCCAGCCGATCAGCGCGACCAGCGGGAAGGCCAGCAGTGGAATCCACACCAGGTGCCCGCCGATCATCGCGATGACCGCCAGGATCAGCAGGGTGAAAGGCAGGTCGATCACGCTGGCCAGGGTCAGCGAGGCGAGGAAGTCACGCAGGCTCTGGAACTCGTGGATGTTCTGGGCGAAGCTGCCGACCCGCGCCGGGCGGAACTTCATGGCCATGCCGACGATACGCTCGAACAGCGTGGCAGAGATGATCAGGTCGGTCTTCTTGCCGGCCAGGTCCAGGCACAGCCCGCGCAACGTTTTCAGCAGCAGGTCGAACAGGAAGGCGCCGCTGATGCCGATCGCCAGCACCCAGAGGGTCGCCACCGCCTGGTTGGGCACCACCCGGTCATAGACGTTCATCACGAACAGTGGCGTCGCCAGGCCGATCAGGTTGATCAGCAGACTGGCGGCGATGGCGTCGATGTACAGCCAGCGCGAACGCTTGAGGGTGTCGCGGAACCAGGATTTGGCCCGCGGAATCATCTCGCCGCGATTGAAGTCGAACTTGTGCTGCGGCTGGGCGAAGAACACCTGACCGGCATAGTCCTCGGCCAGTATCTCGGCACTGACCCGCACCTCACCGCCCTCGCTCTCGCTGGGCATGATCCGCGCCTGGCCCTGCTCGTCCCAGCCGAGCAACAGGGCGCAGCGCCCTTCGCGCAGCAGCAGCAGGGCCGGCATGGCCAGCGCAGGAATCTGCCGCAGGCCGCGCCGCAGCCAGCGCCCCTGCAGGCCGGCCCGGGCGGCGGCGCGCGGCAGCAACTCGGTCGTCAGGCGCTGCTGGGGCAACGGCAAGCCGGCGGTGAGCATGGCCCGGCTGACCGACTTCTGGTGCAGCGCACAGAGTGACAGCAGGCTGTCAAGCAGAGGGTCGTCGTAGCGATCACGCGGATCGCTACGGGTCTGGGCCTGGCTGAGGTCGACTGCCACTAAGGTTCACTCTATATACGGAAGGAAAGCCCGCTCAGTTCAGCCCCGGCAACTGCACGTTGGCCTTGACCACGTCCAGCGGCGCAGTAGCCATCGGCGCCACTACACCCTGGCTCTTGAGCAGGGAGCCCATGGTGGCCTTGATCCGGTATTGAGTAAACAGTTCGGTGAAACGTACGTCTTCCAGTCGACGGGATGCAGTGAACAGCTCGTTCTCGCTGTCGAGCAGGTCGAGCAGGCTGCGCTCACCCAGGGTGAACTGCTTCTGGTAGGACTCGCGCACGCGGCTGCTGTGATCGACATATTGCTGGGCGATCGGCAGCTGCTGGCGGGCATTGTGCAGCGCGTTCCAGGCCAGACCCAGGTCTTCGACCAGTACCCGCAGGGCGTTGTTGCGGATGTCCATGGCCTGATTGATCTGATGGGCCTTGGACTGCAGGTCGGCCTTGTTGCTGCCGCCGGCGAACAGGTTGTAGCGCATGCGCACCATCGCCTGCCACTCATTGCTGTGACCCGACACGCCATCGAGGTTGTTGTCGGCGCCGCGCGACAGCTCGGCATCGAAGCGCGGATAGAAGGACGACTTGGCCGCCTCGTACTGCTGCTCGCTGGCCTGCACATCGGCCTGGGCCGAACTGAGGAAGGGGTTGTTGGCCAGCATCTCCTCGCGAGCTGCCTGCAGGCTTTCCGGCAAGCCACCCGGCAGACCCGACGGCAGGCTCAGCTCGCTGGCCTCGCGGCCGACCACGCTGTAGTAGTTGACCTGAGCATCGGCCAGGTTGGTCTGTTCGGTGATCAGGTTGTTGCGCGCCTGAGCCAGGCGTGCCTCGGCCTGATCCAGATCGGCCATGCGCCCCACGCCACTCTGGCTGCGCAGAGAGATCTGATCGTAGATGCGCTCGTGGCTGAGCAGGTTGTCTTCGGCCAGGCGTACCAGTTGCTGGCGCTTGAGCACTTCCAGATAGACCTGCGCCACATCCAGCGCGGTGCGCTCGGAGGTGCCCAGTACTTCATAGGCGCGCGCATTGACAGTGGCGCGCTGACGCCCGACCTCGCTGCGGGTGGCGAAACCGTCGAAAAGCATCTGCTGCACACGCAGCGTCGACTCGCCACGGCTCAGGGTCTCGGTATTGTGGGTAGTGCCACGGGTACTTGGACTGTCCGTACCCTCACGGCCATAACCGGCAAGCAGATCGACCTGCGGCAAATAGCCGCCCCTGGCCGCCTTCATCTGCTCTTCTACGGACAACCGAGCATTAATACCGGCCTGAATTTCAGGATGCACATCGAGCGCGCTCTGCATTGCTTCACTGAGGGTTTGCCCATGGGCCGACAGGGACACTGCAAAAGCCAGGGGAAGGAGGACGGGTAAACGCATGGTCTGGAGGATTCCTTTCAAGCTGGGGTCGACTGCATGCCAACCCTTGGAGAGCTAATCGCGCGCGGCGACCGCACCAACGGCAGTTATTTAGCCACTCAATTAGCGTGACCTGAAGCACACAAATAAAGTGATCAATATCAAAGTGACATTAGCGGCGGCAATTGTTTATGATCGCGACCAAGCGGTCAATAGTCTGGCATAAAGCTAATTCCATTTAGCAATAAGCCAACAAATTGACGCCACTTTTTGCTTTCTCAATAAAGCCCTAGCCGCTTTAATCGAAGGATCACAGCGCGCGCCCAAGCGCACATGGAGCCGTCTATGTCAGATTTCGCCGCAATCATCAAAAACCTCGTGGGCCAAGTATTCGCCACCTCCCTGGACGGGCTGAAGCGCCAGGTATTCGAGGGCGAACGCATCTTCCAGGGCGAGCAGCTCACCACCGCACTCGGCGGTTCGGTGACCTTGCAACTGGTCGGCGGCGAGCAGATCGATATCGGCGAAGGCAGCAACTGGCAGGCCGGCCTTGCCGTAGCCGACGAGCAGACGCAGGCGAGCGATGAACCGACCTCCGACCTGGAGCAGGCCATCGCTGCCGGTTTCGACCCCACCGCAGAGCTGGAACCCACCGCGGCAGGTCCTGGTGCCACAGGTGGAGCAGGCGGCGCAGCGGGCGGCGGCCACAGCTTCGTACTGCTGGATGAAACGGCCCAGCAGCTCGATCCGACCGTGGGTTTCAACACTCAAGGCCTTGACTCCGTCGGCACGAATCAAGCGGAAGAGCTCGGTGTCGAATCCGCCACCTCGTTTACCGACACAACACCGCCTGCCCCACCAAGCATCTCCCTGATCATCGACTCTGGCAGCAGCGGCTCCGACGCGATCACCAACAATGGCGCCTACAGCGTCGGCGGTATCGAGTCCGGTGCCACCGTCGAATACAGCACCGACGGCAGCACCTGGAGCACCACCGCGCCGACCGCCGTGGAAGGCAGCAACACCATTCAGGTCCGTCAGACCGACATCGCCGGCAACGTCTCGGCACCGGCCAGCCTGACCTTCACCCTCGACACCCTGGTCGACGCGCCGGTCATCAGCCTGACCACCGACTCCGGCAGCAGCGGCTCCGACGCGATCACCAACAATGGCGCCTACAGCGTCGGCGGTATCGAGCCCGGTGCCACCGTCGAATACAGCACCGACGGCAGCACCTGGAGCACCACCGCGCCGACCGCCGTGGAAGGCAGCAACACCATTCAGGTCCGTCAGACCGACATCGCCGGCAACGTCTCGGCACCGGCCAGCCTGACCTTCACCCTCGACACCCTGGTCGACGCGCCGGTCATCAGCCTGACCACCGACTCCGGCAGCAGCGGCTCCGACGCGATCACCAACAATGGCGCCTACAGCGTCGGCGGTATCGAGCCCGGTGCCACCGTCGAATACAGCACCGACGGCAGCACCTGGAGCACCACCGCACCGACCGCCGTGGAAGGCAGCAACACCATTCAGGTCCGTCAGACCGACATCGCCGGCAACGTCTCGGCACCGGCTAGCCTGACCTTCACCCTCGACACCCTGGTCGACGCGCCGGTCATTAGCCTCGACAGCGACACCGGCAGCAGCGGCTCCGACGCGATCACCAACAATGGCGCCTACAGCGTCGGCGGTATCGAGCCCGGTGCCACCGTCGAATACAGCACCGACGGCAGCACCTGGAGCACCACCGCGCCGACCGCCGTGGAAGGC
Organism: Pseudomonas zhanjiangensis; assembly: GCF_041027545.1. NCBI lineage: Bacteria > Pseudomonadati > Pseudomonadota > Gammaproteobacteria > Pseudomonadales > Pseudomonadaceae > Pseudomonas > Pseudomonas zhanjiangensis. The sequence goes on from NZ_JBFTEG010000013.1 coordinate 13,988, forward strand.
AGCAACACCATTCAGGTCCGTCAGACCGACATCGCCGGCAACGTCTCGGCACCCGCCAGCCTGACCTTCACCCTCGACACCACTGCACCCGTGCCGACCATCAGCCTCGATGCCGACATCACCGCCGATGACATCATCAACGCCAGCGAAGCCGGCCAGACCATCGCCATCACCGGCACCGTCGGCGGCGACGCCAAGGTCGGTGACACCGTCACCCT
>NZ_JBFTEG010000013.1:14292-135644 GCF_041027545.1 Pseudomonas zhanjiangensis
CGGCAACACCTTCAGCATCGGCGTGCCCGGCGCCGACCTGGTCGCCGATAGCGACCTGACCATCGACGCCAGCATCAGCACCACCGATGCCGCCGGCAACGTCGGCAGCGCCACCGACACCGAGGGCTACAGCGTCGACACCGACCTGCCCGTGCCGACCATCAGCCTCGATGCCGACATCACCGCCGATGACATCATCAACGCCAGCGAAGCCGGCCAGACCATCGCCATCACCGGCACCGTCGGCGGCGACGCCAAGGTCGGTGACACCGTCACCCTGACCGTCAACGGCAAGACCTTCACCGGCCTGGTCGTCACCGGCAACACCTTCAGCATCGGCGTGCCCGGCGCCGACCTGGTCGCCGATAGCGACCTGACCATCGACGCCAGCATCAGCACCACCGATGCCGCCGGCAACGTCGGCAGCGCCACCGACACCGAGGGCTACAGCGTCGACAACGCTCCCACCGGCACCGATGGCGTCATCAGCCTCAATGAAGACAGCAGCCACAGCTTCAGCGCTGCCGACTTCGGTTTCGTCGATATAGACGCCGGTGACAGCCTGCAGGCCGTGCGCATCGATAGCCTGCCGAGCGCGGGCTCGCTGCAACTGAACGGCGCCGCAGTGAGCAGCGGCCAGGTCATTACCCTGGCCGACCTCAATAACCTGACGTTCACGCCTGCCCATGACGCCAGCGGCGACAGCTATACCAGCCTGAGGTTCTCGGTGAGCGACCAGGCCGGTCAGTTCGCCACCACGCCCAATACGCTGACCTTCGATGTAACCCCGGTTGCCGATGCGCCGATCGTCACCATCGATGTCGGCGCCGCCAGCAACAGCACCACAACCATCACCAGCACGAACGCCGCAGCCAGTGGCCAAGGCTTCACCGTCCAGGCCTTCAATCCCGATGGCACCGCGGGGGTGATATCCAGCAACAGCAGCCCGGCCGGTTTCGGGGTCGTCGGCGCAGCTTCCGGCGCCGACAGCGAGCTCGGCTACTCGGGCGGCCAATCGGAGCGCCTCGTGGTCAGCTTCGATGCGCCGGTCGCGAGCGCGACCGTCAAATTCGCCTGGCTGCATACCGGCGAGCGAGCGACCTACACCCTGTTCGACAGCGCCGGCAACCCGATCGGTAGCAACACGATTGCCGGGATAACCGACTCCATCGATCCGGCCATCACCCTGACCAGCAGCACCGGCGCCGCGATCAGCCGCATCGAGTTCACCGCGCCGCGCGCTGGCGATGACTACCTGATCAATTCGATCGAGTTCGCGACCAGCACCAGCTATCCGCTGACCATCACGGCGACGCCGACCGACATCGACTACTCCGAGTCCATTGCCAGCATCACGGTCGCGGCTCCCGCCGGCGCCACCCTGTCGGCCGGCACCGCCAACGGCGACGGCACCTGGACGCTGCCCCTGACCAGCAGCGGCAGCTACTCCGTCGTGGTGGACCCGACCACCCAAGCGGTGAGCATCACCGGCCTGACCATGAGTATCCCCGGCAACCCGACCGGCAATCTGAGCCTGACCGTGACGGCTACGGCTCAGGACGGCTCGGATACCGAATCGAACTCCGCCACCATCAGCATTGGCGACACTACCGCCCCCGAAACCGCTGATGTGTCCATTGTCGCCAATGAGGACTCCGGCCCCATTACCATCACGCTGAACGCGACCGATGCCGACAGCAGCATTGCCAACTTCACCATCACCAGCCTGCCGGCGAACGGCACCCTGAGCTATAACGGCCAGGCAGTGCTGATCGGCCAGGCCATTCCGGCAGTCGGCGGTCAGGCCAACCTGAGCTTCACGCCGAACGCCGACTGGAACGGCAGCACCGACTTCCAGTATCGCGCCAGCGATGTCGCCGGCAACCCGGACCAGACCCCGGCCACGGTGTCCATCCTGATCAACCCGGTCAACGATGCGCCGGTCAATCAGCTGCCGGCGAGCTATGCCACCAATGAGGACACGGCGATCAAGCTGAGCGGACTGTCGGTGAGCGATGTGGACGCCGCTTCGGGCCTGATTACCGTCACCCTGGCAGTTGCCCGCGGCAGCCTGAGTGCTGCGGCGGCCAGCGGCGTCAACGTGAGCGGCGCGGGCACCGGCACCTTGGTGCTCAGCGGCACCCTCGCCGACATCAACGCCTACCTGGCATCGCCGGCGACTCAGCCGAGCTATATCCCGCTCAAGGATGACAGCGGCAGCGTCACCCTGAGCATGACCAGCAACGATGGCGGCAATACCGGTGCAGGCGGTGTGCTGACTGATACCGACAGCAGCGTGATCACCATCAATCCGGTGGCCGACGCCATACCCGGCAGCGATGTATCCATTGTCATTGGCACCCCGGTCGTCAATGAAATCAGCTTCACCAGCGACGGTGGCCTGACCGGCAAGAGCCAGTACACCTTCGGCAATGGCGTGACCATTTCCACCGGCAGTAGCGCCACCTTCAACTGGTCGGGCGGCAACAACCTGGGTGTCAACAGCCCGGGCGACAACGGCACACAGTCCCAACGCATCGACGGCAATGAAGCGATCAACTTCAGCTTCCCGACCGGCATGCAATACCTGGCGTTGAAACTGAAGAACTCGGCCGATGACGTGGTCAAGATCAGCAGCAAGCTGGAAACTGCCGACCTGGTGGGGCAAAGCACGCTGACTGGCGCCATCAGCACCTCATCCTCCAGCGTGGTGTCCTCTGCCAACCTCAAGGTGGAACTGCAACTGGAAGTGGTCAACGCCGGCGTCACCAGTACAGTGACCCGTGTTGCCACGGTCACTACCGGTGGCAGCTGGTCCGTGAACCTCACCGGCATCACTGGCACCATCACCAAAGCCACGCTCAATGCCACGCTGGACGGCGGCCTGTTCAATCAGGGCGGCAATGAATCCGCCAACGTGACCTATTCGATCAGCGCCGACATGAGCAACCTGGCTATCGGCCTGGGCGCTGCAAATGCGTTCGGCGCCAACGCCAAGAACAACGGTTTCCAGATCGAGTACATCGCCATCGACCCCAACCCGACGGGCCTGACCAGCTACAGCTATCCGCTGGACGTGTATGCCGTGGTGCAGGACAAGGTGGGCACGCCGGAGACCATCACCAGCTTCACGCTCAGCGACCTGCCGGCCGGCTCCTCGATCAACGTGGTACTGGCCGACGGCAGCTACCAGGAAATCAACGCCAACGCGCAGGGCGTGTTCGACCTGAGCCCTTACACCTCCCTGTTGAACACCTCTACGGCGATCTCGGGAACCGACAAGATCTACCTGGTCACCAGCTCGGCGCTGCCCACTGGCTTCGCGCCGACGCTGTCTCTCGAAATCACTGACGGCGCCAGCGTCGCCAAGACCATCATCGGCGGCTCGGCCAATTCGGCCTTTGTCGGCGGCACCGGCAACGACTACATCAGCGGCGGCGCAGGCAACGACGCCCTCAGTGGCGGCGCGGGCAATGACACCCTCGACGGTGGTACCGGCAACGACATCCTCATCGGTGGCGCGGGCGACGATATCCTCATCGGCGGCACTGGCGCGGATACCTTCACCTGGAAGGCTGGCGACACCGGTAAGGACAAGGTCCTCGATTTCAATATCGGCGAAGGCGACCGCATCGACCTGCGCGACCTGTTGCAGGGCGAGACCGATGCCACCATCGACAACTACCTGCAACTGGTGACCGATGCCGGTGGCACCTCGAGCCTGCTGATCAGCTCGACCGGCCACCTGAACGATGCCGGCGGCGCGGCGGCCAATGCCGACACCAGTATCGAGCTCAGCGGCGTGAACCTGTCGAGCAGCAGTATCAGCTCGTTGATCGCCGGTGCCGACCCGACCATCAAGATCGATCACACCTGATGGGCAAAACCCCGCTACCATCGGCTAGCGGGGTTTTCTGTCAGGGCAGTCGATAGGGCAAGGAGTGGTCGATGTTGTATGTAAAGCGTGATGCCTGGGGCAACCTCACCCAGGTCGAGGCGGCGCCCTTCGAGGGCATGGATGGCGAGATTACCGCCGACAGCCAGGAGGCTCAGGCCTGGTACGCCAACCAGGCGGTGGAGAACAGTCTGCTGCAGCTGCAGCAGAGCGACCTGGACATGATCCGGGTACTCGAAGACCTGATCACCGTGCTGATCCGCAAGGGCGTGGTACGTATCACCGATCTGCCCGAGGCTGCGCAGAGCAAACTGGTCGGCCGGAGCAAGGCGCGCGATGTCCTCGGCGGACTGCAACGGCTGATCAACGACGATGAATCCGGGCTGATCTGATCAGCCCGGCCTCAGCTACCTCCAGGGTGCCGGCTCACCGAACAGGCGCCCCTGCACCGCACTGACTCCCATCTCCCGCAGCACCTGCCATTCACCCTCGGTCTCGACTCGCTCGGCGATCAGCGGCAGATCGATGCTGTTGGCTGCCCGTTGCATGGCCTCGATGAACAGGCGCTTGTCGTTTTCCTGGTCGATGGCGCGGATATAGCTGCCGTCCACCTTGAGATAGCCGAGGCCGAGCTTGGCCAGGTTGCCGATCATGCTGAAGCGGCCGCCGAAGTGCTGCAGGCCCAAGCCGAAACCCAGTGCATGCAGGCGCTGGGTCAGGGCTTCGAGGACATCCTGCTCGGGCAACTGGTCCTCGTCCAGCTCCAGGGTCAGACGCCCGGCCAGCAGCGGCTGCTGACGCAGCCGTTCATAGAGCGCACTCAGCGCCTGTGGGTCGCGCAGGGTCGAACCGGACAGGCTCAGGGCCATCGGCTCGGCGTGAGCCTGCATATGCGCCAGCAGCCAGTCGAGCATGGCCAGGTCCAGGCGGGCGCTCCAGCCGAAACGCTCCAGCCAGGGCAGGAAGCGTCCGGCGGGCACCAGTGCGCCCTGCTCGTCGACCAGGCGGGCGAGCACCTTGTGGTGCAGCACCCGCGACGGCTCCAGGGCATTGACCACCGGCTGGAAGAACAATTGAAAGCGCCCCTGCTCAAGCGCCTGGTCGAGCAGCTGGTACCAGCTCCGACGCTCATCGGCGGCCGGGCTTTGCGCGCCCTCCTCGCTACAGGCCCAGTGCTGCAGGGTCTGGCTGGCGGCCTGAGCCAGGGCCGCGTCCAGGGCGCGATAGAGGTCGGCGGGCTCGTCACCGGGGGCGAAGGGGGTCATGCCAATATGGGCCAGCGGCACGCAGTCGCTGGCTCCGGTGCGCTGCAGGTTGACCATGGCGGCGACCAGGCTCTCGGCCAGCTGCTCCGCTTCGTCGCGATCCACGCCGGGGGCCAGCAGGGCGAACTCGCCGCCGCGGTTGCGCGCCATCACGAAGCGCCCCTGCCCAAGCTGCTGCAACTGCCCGGCCACGGCGACCAGCAACTGGTCGGTGCGCTGCCCGCCCAGACGCTGATTGAGACCGGCCAGGTCATTGACCCGCAGCAGCAGGAGAAAACCGCTGCAGGCCTGCTCCTCGACGCTCAGGCGCGCATGCAGCTGCAGGTCGAAGTAGCGCCGGTTGGCCAGGCCGGTGAGGCTGTCCTGATAGGCCTCGGCACGCAGCTTCTCGCTGCGCGCGGCTTCCTCGGCGAACAGCGCCTTGAGCTTTTCCACCATCTGGTTCATGGCATTGACCACCCGGCGGAACTCCGGGGTCTTGGGCAGTTCCGGCAGGCTGAGGAATTCACGCCGGGCGATGGCATTGGACTGCTCGACCATGTAATCCAGCGGACGCAACTGGCGCTTGAGCAGCAGCACCCCGAGCAGGATGCACAGCAGCCCGCTGAGTCCCAGCCAGAGCAGGATGCCCAGGGCGCTTTGCCAGAGCTTGCCGACGGCGAACAGTGGGTGACTGGTGACCTCGACTCGCGCGGCCTGGCGCCAGCCGTCGCTGACGATGGCATCGCCGCTGGCCGGGGCCAGTCCGACCAGGTCGGCGAACCACTGCGGCGCCCCGGCACTGACCGGCACCCCGCTGCGCTCGACCATTACCGCGCCACTGGCCGAGTCCAGCACCCGGATGCTCTCGAAGTAACCGCTGTCGAAAATCGAGCTGACCATCAGCTCGACCATGGCCGCATCATTGATATGCGGGCTCAGCGACAGGCCCAGTGCGGTCGCCGCATCCTGGGCGTGGGCGCGCAACTGGTTGACCTGCTGCTCGCGCGAACTCTCCACGCTGACCAGAAAGCTACCGGTGAAACTCACCAGCATCAGCACGCAGATGGCGATGAACAGCTGCTTGAACAGTGACATGAACGACTCCTTCCGGCCCTGTCAGGGAAAACCCTCGGCCCGCATCTTCTTCAACAGATCCTGCCAGCGCGACAGGCGCTTGCTGTCCCCGACGTGTTTGCCGCCGCCGCTGCCGGGTAGCCACAGCCCCTCGGCATTGAAGGCATAGACCGGCACCAGGTCACTACGGCGGTTGGCCGGCTCGATGGCATCGATCAGGTTATCCAGCACCAGCGGCGTGGCCGTCGGCTGGGGGTAATAGGTGAGGACCATGTGCGCCTGGTTCAGGCGCACCGCCTTGACGTAGGTGATGCGCAGCTTCTCGCTCGGCACGCCGAGCTGGCGCAGGCTGAAGTACTTGGCGATGGCGAAATCCTCGCAATCGCCGGCGCCGCGGTGCAACGCCTCGACCGGGGTCGCCCAGTAGTCGGCGGCCCGCCACAGTTCGATATCGTCGCGAAAGCGCAGGCGCAGATTGAAGAAGCGATTGACCGCCTTGAGCTGCTCGGCCTCAGGCGCATCGGCCTGGTCGTGCAACAGCCGTTGCCACTCCTCGAGGCGCTCGCGACCGTCCCGCGACAGCCCGTAAAGCTCGTCAGCGCGCTTGCCGATACGCGAGAAATCCCAGTCGGCCGAGAGTACGCAGGTACCCAGCACCATCGCCAACAGCCCGGCAAGCGCCCACGGCCAGCGACGGGCGGGCAATGCTTCGCTACGTCCTATCTGCAAACTGAGGATTCCCTAGATCCGCTCGGCGGCCATGTTGCGGGGCATCAGGGAAAAAAACAATCGCCAAGCGCCCTCAGGGGAGGCGCCTTGGCGATGCGCTCCGGAGGATCAGCGCCGCGCGAGAAGACGCGGCGCTCGACGGCTGCAAGAGCTAATCGAGATGCCGTGGCCAGTCGCCCTGGTCATTGTCACGTCTGCCAGATGCATGACGCTGCGGCGGCGCGGCGCGCCGCTGCTCCTGGGCCTGGCTCTGACCACGGCGAGAGGGTTGCGCCTGCTCGGCGCGATGCGCAGCAGACTGATTATGGTCACGCCGGCCATCGCGCTCTGCTCGTTGAAAATGTCGCCCAGCTGGCTGCCCCTGATCGTTGGCCCTTGGCCGATCCCGTCGCGGCTGGTCGGCGCGCTGGCCCTGCCGATCTTGGTCGAAGCGCTGTTGCCGGCGACGATCGTGGCTGAAGTCGTGCGGCTGGGGGGCCGGCAGATAGTGGCGCCGGTCATGCCGGCGGCCATGGTCGCGCTGGCCGTCGTCATGATGCCGGCCGTCGTAGCGATAGCCGTCATGGTAGTAGACCCGAGGAGCGACATACACCGGATAGCGTTCGACGTGATGGTAGTCGCGCGTGTAGTAGCGGTCGTAACCATAGTGGTCATAGCCGCCATATACCGCACAGCCGGTGGTGGACAGCCCCAACAACGCCACAAGCAAGGTTCTAAAGGCCATATGCCCTCCCACGACCCCATCAAAAGCAAGGCCAGCGGATACTGGCCTAGGGGGTGCTCATATCCGGTTGGACAGTGCCTTGCGGAGGAAGTGCAGGGTGGCTGCGCACCCTTCGTCGCCAGCGCTAACGAACCACGGCCAGGACCTGGAAGGCGCAGCAGCCATCGACATCGTTGCCCTGAACACAGTCAGGCAGGGAAAAACGCCCGCGGCTCATACCAATGGCCGATGACGATGCGCTCTCGGCGCGCTAGCATGGCGCCACCTTTTCCCTATAGAACATCGCATGCCGTCGCCACGCTCAACAATCAGCCAAGGCGCCCTGGTCTGGCTCCTCCTGGTGTTACTCGGCTGTGGTTTTCTCACCACCTCGCTGGTCAGCTATTACGCCGCGCGCGAGACCATCCGCAGCAACATCGTCAACACCGAGTTGCCGCTGACCTCCGATAACGTCTATTCGGAGATCCAGAAAGACCTGGTCCGCCCCGTACTGATCTCCTCGATGATGGCACGCGATACCTTCGTGCGGGACTGGGTGATGGCCGGCGAACAGGATGTCGAGCAGATGACCCGCTACCTGCGCGAAGTGCAGGCGCATTACGGCGCGGTCACCAGCTTCTTCGTCTCGGAACGGACCCGCACCTACTACCAGACCCAGGGCGTACTCAAACAGGTCAAACCAGACGAGCCACGTGATGCCTGGTACTTTCGCGTGCGCGAGATGCAGGCGCCCTACGAGATCAATGTCGACGTCGACCTGGCCAACCAGGACCGCCTGACCGTATTCATCAACTACCAGGTGTTCGACTACCAACAGCGCTTCATCGGCGCCACCGGCGTCGGCCTGACCGTGGATGCGGTGATCGAGCTGATCGACGACTACCAGACCCGCTATGGCCGCAGCGTCTATTTCGTCGACGGCAGCGGGCGCATCGTTCTCACCGGCGCCAGCGGCGGTCCCCTCGGCGCCGGGGTCGGCCAGGCGCTGAGCGAGGTCGACGGCCTGGAGGAGCTGCTGGCCAAGCTGCCACGGCCGCGCGACGGCAACTTCGAGTACCACGAGCACGGCCGCACCCACTTCCTCAACGTGCGCTTCATTCCCGAACTGAACTGGTACCTGTACGTCGACAAGCACGAGAACGGCGCCGTCGCCGGCATCCGCCAGTCGCTGTACCTGAACCTGCTGATCTGCCTGCTGGTGACCGCCATAGTGCTAAGCCTGGTAAGCCTGGCCCTGCGCCGCTACCAGGCGCGCATCGGCGCCCTGGCCACCACCGACGCACTCACCGAGCTGCCCAACCGCCGTGGCTTCGACCTGCTGGCCAATCAGGCGATCCAGGAGGCCAGACGCAACCAGGGCCCGCTGTGCGCGCTGCTGCTGGACCTCGACCACTTCAAGCAGCTCAATGACAGCCATGGCCACCTGGCCGGCGACGAGGTGCTGCGCGGCTTCGCCCGCCGACTGGGCGACAACCTGCGCCAGGCCGACATCATCTGCCGCTGGGGTGGCGAGGAGTTCATCCTGTTGCTCAAGGACACCACGCCAGAACAGGCCCGCCAACTGGGCGAGAAGATTCGCCAGCAAGTCGAACAGAGCCGCTTCAGCTATGCCGGCAGCGAATTGCGCATCACCGCCAGCATCGGCCTGGCCGAACTGCAGGCAGGCGATGCCCTCGACCAGCTGATCGCCCGCGCCGACCGCGCCCTCTATCGCGCCAAGCAGACCGGGCGCAACCGCCTGTGCGAGGAAACCGCATGAGCAGACCAGCCCAAACCTGTCCGCTGTGCGGCCAGGGCAACCAGTGCGCCCAGGCCGACTGCCCCACGCCGGCACAGGACTGCTGGTGCTTCGCCGCCGTGGTTGCAGCCGACGTGCTGGAGCACCTGCCAGCCGACCAGCGCCACAAAGCCTGCCTGTGCCCGCGCTGCGCCCAGGGCCTGCCGCCCGTCACGCCAAGCGACTGACATGCGCCTCGACCGTTTTCTCAGCAACCTGCCGCGCTTCAACCGCCAGGACGCCCGCCAACTGCTGGCCGGTGGCCGCGTTCGCCTGGACGGCCAGCCCTGCTTCGACGGCCGCCGCGAGGTGCGTATCTTCAGCCGAGTCGAGCTGGACGAGGAAGTGCTGCAGGCCGGCAAGGCCGCACGCTACTTCATGCTGCACAAGCCGATCGGCGTGGTCAGCGCCACCGAACACCCCGAGCACCGCACCGTACTCGACCTGCTGGACGAGCCGGACACGCACGACCTGCACCTGGCCGGGCGCCTCGACCTCAACACCAGCGGCCTGCTGCTGATCACCAACGATGGCCAGTGGTCGCGCCGGGTGACCGCTCCGCAGAACAAGCAGCCCAAGGTCTACCTGGTCGACACCGAGGACCCGATCGACCCGGCCTGTGTCGAGGTGTTCGCCGCCGGCCTGTACTTCCGCTTCGAAGACCTGGTGACCCGCCCTGCCGAGCTGGAGATCCTCGCCCCGCGCCGCGCTCGCCTGACCCTCCACGAAGGCCGCTACCACCAGGTCAAGCGCATGTTCGGCCATTTTCAGAACAAGATCGTCGACCTGCATCGCGTCAGCATGGGCGCACTCCAGCTGGATGAGCGACTCTGCCCTGGCCAGTACCGCGCCCTGGAGGCCGACGAGATCGGCAGTTTCTGAGCGACACCGACGCGAAATCCCGCCCGAGTCACAATACTTAGCTCGCTACCCGATAAACGGTAGCGGCCTAATCAAATAAAGGCTTGCCTCCACCGGGGGCCACTGCTTAAATCGAGCCATAAGGTCTTGAAGTGACCGCCGAGTCACCAAGGCCATCTAAGCGTTCTTTCGGTTATCTGCGCGCTGCGCAAAATGGGTTCCTGCCTGGTTACAAGACGCCCTCCACCCCTCGTGAAAAGGTTGGAGCGGATGCTCTATTTCAGCCCTAACTGATTGAAAATAAATAACTTATAAAAATCCCCAGCCTGACATTCGCTTGTCATGTCCAGGCGCTTTCCTACTGTCCTACGTTGCTTGCCCGGCAAACGGCTACTCCGCTTGCCTTGCCTATCTTGCGCCAGGAGGAAACAACATGAAGCCAGCTATCGCTGTCGTCGATGTTCACGGGACTTACAAGGTTCACACGGAGTTTTACGCAAGCCCAACGGCGCGCAAGACCATCATCCTGGTCAATGGCTCGCTGGCCACCACCGCGGCCTTCGCACAAACGGTCAAGTACCTGCACCCGCAGTTCAACGTGGTCCTCTACGATCAGCCCTATGCTGGCCAATCCAAGCCGCACAACAGCAACGCACGGCCGATCAGCAAGGAAGACGAGGCGCATATCCTTCTCGACCTGATCGAGCATTTCCGCGTCGACTACCTGCAATCCTTCTCCTGGGGTGGCGTCGCCGCCATGCTGGCCCTGTCGCAGCGTCCGGCGCGCATCGAGAAGGCGGTGATCACCTCCTTCTCCCCACTGCTCAACGAAGCGATGCTCGACTACCTGGAAAAGGGCCTGAACTACCTGCACGCCGCGGATGGCTCCAACCTCGGCCACCTGGTCAACAACACCATCGGCAAGCACCTGCCGTCGCTGTTCAAGCGCTTCAACCATCGCCACATCAGCAGCCTGGACGAACACGAGTACCGGCAGATGTTTGCCCACGTCAATCAGGTGGTGCACATGGAAAGCCACTGCCAGATGGAGTGCCTGGCCGGCATCAGGATTCCCGTGCTGTTCGTCAATGGCGAGCACGACGAGTACACCCCGCCCAAGGATGTGCGCGTACTCACCGACCACCTCAGCGCTTGCCAGTTCGCCACCATCGACAACGCCGGACACTTCCTCGACATGGAGCACAAGGCCGCCTGGCTGCAAAGCCGCGACGTGCTGCTGGGCTTCCTCCAGGGCAGCCCGCAACGCGAGCGCATCTACCGTCCGCTCCCGGAACTGCAGCACGCGATGGCCGTATGAATCCGCGCCGGTCGACAGCAAAACACCGAGCCGCAACCCATTGCGCTCGGTGTGGGCTTCATTTTCCCCACGACTTCGGGTATAAAGGCTCCCGCCGAAGCGGGCGTCGTATAATGGCATTACCTGAGCTTCCCAAGCTCATGACGAGGGTTCGATTCCCTTCGCCCGCTCCAGAATCCAAAAGATAAAGCCCTGTTTTTACAGGGCTTTTCGTTTCAGTAGCTGGCAGTGTCGAATCAAGCTAAGGAAAGCTCAGGCCATGCTGAAGAAGTATGATCTGCCCAAGCTCAGTAGACTGCTGCTGGCAGCTCTATTTTTACCCCTCCTTTACAGCATGTACCTCGCTGGCTTCGGCCCCTTTGAGCTGAGCCTACTAGGTGCCTTAGCGTCCTTGCCGATAGCAGTCCTGCTTTACCGATTGGATGTCAAGGTAAAATTCCTCACGCATGACAGCCAGCGAAAGCGTTTAGCAGCGCTGGCGATCGTTAGCTTCTGCTGCTATTTCACTTTTTCCGGCTACATCATTACCCGAGGCGTACACGAGCTGATTGCCAAGCCTAATCGGCAAACAGTACGTATAGGCCCGAACCACTCAGGCCGGCGAGCTTTCTGCAAATACTCGGTAGGAATTCAGGCACTGGCGCAAAAGGATTACTGCGCCAGTAAAAACGAGTATGACCAGCTTAAGATTGACTCAATCACCTGGCGAACCACGGCCTGGTTAGTAACAAGCGACTCCCCCTTGGGTAGCACGATTGCTTCAATCCAGGCTCGTTAGCCCCCAGCTTGCTGGGCAAATGTAGGCGGACAGCGCCTGGATTCAGACCGCAGCCTGATCCAGCTCGTCAGCGGTTGGTGGGCCTTATGGCGCGCTTACCGACCTAGATCGTGCCTGCCACCTTTGCCAAACACTCTAGGGCAGCTGCCAAACGAGCCTCGCTGACGTAAGCGCGCGCTCGATGCTTTCGCCCTCGGTCATGGGCTGCTAACGGTACACTGAGGCCTATAATCCTTGCCTGGCACCAGCCGGATTGATCCGGCGCCTCGCAAGCCCAAGCTCCAATGCATGTTCAGCCCTTGCGGCGCCATGCAGCGCAACGAGGACCGATATGAGAAGTCATTTCGAGGGCAACGACTGCTTGAAGCCCAGAGTTAAGCGTGAAGAAAGGTTTGCCCACCTCACCCACCGGCAGCTGCAGGTGACAGTATGATCGAGGTCACCGAAGCTTCCATCGCCGAACTGCGCGCCGCCCTCGAATCCGGCCGGACGACCGCGGTCGAGCTGGTCGAGGCCTACCTCGCCAGAATCGACGCCTACGACGGCGCCGACAGCCCCACCGCCCTCAACGCGGTCGTGGTGCGCAACCCCGATGCCCTCAAGGAGGCGCAGGCCGCCGATGCGCGCCGGGTCCGAGGGGAGCCCCTGGGCCCGCTCGATGGCATCCCCTACACGGCCAAGGACAGCTATCTGGTCAAGGGGCTCACGGCCGCTTCCGGCAGTCCCGCATTCAAGGACCTGATTGCCTATCGCGATGCCTTCACCGTCGAGCGCCTGCGCGCGGCCGGGGCGATCTGCCTGGGCAAGACCAATATGCCGCCCATGGCCAACGGCGGCATGCAGCGCGGCGTCTACGGTCGGGCCGAGAGCCCGTACAACGCCGACTACCTCACCGCGCCCTTCGCCTCCGGCTCGTCCAACGGTGCGGGGACGGCCACCGCGGCCAGCTTCGCGGCCTTCGGCCTGGCCGAAGAAACCTGGTCGAGCGGCCGCGGCCCGGCCTCGAACAATGGACTGTGCGCCTATACACCGTCGCGCGGGGTGATCTCGGTGCGCGGCAACTGGCCCCTGACCCCGACCATGGATGTGGTGGTGCCCTTCACCAGAACCATGGCCGACCTGCTCGAGGTGCTCGACGTGGTGGTGGCAGAGGACCCCGACACCCGGGGCGACCTGTGGCGCCTGCAGCCCTGGGTGCCGATTCCGCCGGTGACCGCGGTGCGCCCCGCCCGCTATGCGGAGCTCTTGGCACAACCGGACGCCCTGGCCGGCAAGCGGTTCGGCGTGCCGCGCATGTACATCAACGCCGACCCCGACGCGGGCACGGCCGAGGCGCCGGGTATCGGCGGCCCGACCGGGCAGCGCATCCACACCCGTCCCTCGGTGATCGACCTCTGGCAAGCGGCACGTCAGGGCCTCGAGGCCGCCGGCGCCGAAGTGGTCGAGGTCGATTTCCCGCTGGTGTCCAACTGCGAGGGCGATCGCCCGGGGGCACCGACCGTGTTCACCCGCGGCCTGGTCTCCAAGGAGTTCCTCCACCACGAACTGTGGGACCTGACCGCCTGGGCCTTCGACGACTTTCTCCAGGCCAACGGCGATCCCAAGCTCAATCGCCTGGTCGACGTCGACGGGCCGCTGATCTTCCCCCACGACCCGGGCACCCTGCCGAACCGCGAGGGCGACCTCGCCGCCGGCATGGACGAATACGTGCGCATGGCCGAGCGCGGCATCACCCCCTGGGACCAGATCGCCACCCTGCCCGACGGCCTGCGTGGGTTGGAGAAGACCCGACGCATCGACCTGGAGGACTGGATGGCACGCCTGGGCCTCGATGCGGTGGTCTTCCCGACGGTGGCCGACGTCGGCCCGGCGAACGCCGATGTCGATCCGCAATCCGCCGACATCGCCTGGAGCAACGGCGTCTGGGTCGCCAACGGCAACCTCGCCATCCGCCACCTGGGCGTTCCGACCGTCACGGTGCCGATGGGCATCATGGCGGACATCGGCATGCCCGTCGGCCTGACCTTCGCCGGCCGCGCCTATGACGACTCGGCGCTGCTGCGTTTCGCCGCGGCCTTCGAGGCGCTCGGCAGCAAACGCCGGATCCCGCCCCGCACCCCGCCCCTGGCCAGCGGCAGCGAGTAGCGAACAGCGGGGCTGACGCCTGAACAACGCCAGCCCCGCCGCGTGCCCGCGACGCCCCGGGCCGTCACGCACTGCGCAGTTCTATTCCCACGGCCAGCATCGCGCTCAGGCGTTGCCCCCCAGGCAGCCCGGCGCTTCGCACGCGGCTGTGGATGCACCGGTCTACTAGTCTTGCAGGTACGCCGGTTGGCCTGAGCGCTGCGCCGCAATTGGCGGCGCAAGAGGAAATGAGCGTGAACAGCATTCGAATCGACATCGACGAGGTGATCCAGCGCTTGCTGAACGAGGCCTATGGCCTGCTCGCCGCCCTGCCGCTGCTGGCCCTCGCTGTGCTGGTGGTCTGGCTGGCCTGGCTGGTCGGCCGCTGGTTGTCGCGGCGTGCCCTGCTCGCCCGCCTGGCCCGGCGCAATCCGTTTCTGCGCGAGCTGATCGGCACCACCGTGCACTGGGCCGTGGTCCTGGTCGGCCTGCTGGCGGCGCTGGAGATCATGGACGCCACCGCCCTAGTCGGGGCCGTGCTCGGCACCGCCGGCGTGCTTGGCATCGCCCTGGGCTTCGCCTTCAAGGACACCCTGGAGAACTACCTGGCCGGCATCCTGATGAGCCTGCGCCAGCCGTTCGCCCCACGCGACCACGTGGTGATCGATGGCAACGAGGGGCTGATCATTGCCCTGACCTCGCGGGCGACCATCCTGATGACGCCGGATGGCAACCACCTGCGCCTGCCCAATGCCCTGGTATTTCGCAGCGTCACCCTCAACTACACACGCAACCCCAGCCGCCGCTTCATGTTCGATGTGGGCCTGGCCACCAGCGCCGATGTGCTGATCGCCCAACGCATCGGCATCGACCAGCTCGAGCAGCTGGAAGGGGTTCTGCACACGCCACCGCCCCGCACCTTCATCGACGCGCTCGGCGACTCCAGCGTCCAGCTGCGCTACCTCGGCTGGGTCGACCAACGCACCCATGACTTCCTGATGATCAGAAGCGAAGCCATCCGCCGGGTCACCCTGGCCCTGGAAGCCGCCGGCATCGACCTGCCCGAGCCGACCTGGCGGCTGCACATTCAGGAGCGCACCCAGGCCGCCGCCGCAGCCCCGCTCCCTCACCGTGCAGAACCGCCGCCGGCGCCCACGGAGGTGGACACCCGGGTCATCCGCGACCTGGCCGGGCAGATCGACCAGGACCTGCAGGCCAGCGAGTCGCAAGACCTGCTCGATCCAGCAGCACCACGGGAATAAGCGGGCAAAGCCCCGCCTCGCTGCCGGTACTCGCGACTCGCTAGCGCGCCGCCAGCAGGCGCCGCACCTCGCGCTGCACCATGCTGGCGTATTCGGCCGGGGTCAGCGTGGCCAGCTGCGCGCGCAGCCACTCTTCCCACTTGCCCTTGCGTTTGCCCTTTTCGCCGACCAGGCGCGCCGCATCGGCCTTGGCCCGCTGCAGGTTGTGCTGCCAGAGCTCGAACAGCCGCGCCTTTTCCGCTTCCTCGACGCTGCGTTGTTCGTTGGGTTTGTTTGCCAAGTTGAAGCTCATCGAGCGCTCCTGCCGGTGGAAAAAGGGCGCGCATTCTACGCAATTTCTCCGCCCCGGCCAGACCTGCATCCGGGGTCGAGCGGCACGCCTCAGTTCTTCAGGCGATAGCCGCTTTTGAAGATCCAGCCGACGGCGAGGATGCACAGCAGCAGGAAAGCGAAGATCATCGCCAGGCTCAGGCCCACGTCGACGTCGGAGACGCCGTAGAAGCTCCAGCGGAAGGCGCTGATCAGATAGACCACCGGATTGAACAGGGTCACCGTCTGCCACACCGGCGGCAGCATGCTGATCGAGTAGAAGCTGCCACCGAGGAAGGTCAGCGGGGTGACAATCAGCGCCGGAACGATCTGCAGCTTCTCCCAGCCATCGGCCCAGATGCCGATGATGAAGCCGAACAGGCTGAAGGTCACCGCGGTCAGCACCAGGAAGGCCAGCATCCACAGCGGGTGGAGGATCTGGTAGTCGACGAACAGCCGCGCCGTGGCCAGGATCACCAGGCCGAGGATGATCGACTTGGTCGCCGCCGCGCCCACATAGCCGATGAGGATCTCCAGGTAGGACACCGGCGCCGACAGCAGCTCGTAGATGCTGCCCGAATACTTGGGCATGTAGATGCCGAAGGAGGCGTTGGAGATGCTCTCGGTGAGCAGCGCCAGCATGATCAGCCCGGGCACGATGAAGGCACCGTAGCTGACCCCGTGCACCTGGCTCATGCTGGCGCCGATGGCCGAGCCGAACACCACGAAATACAGCGAGGTGCTGATCACCGGGGTGGCGATGCTCTGCAGCAGGGTGCGCCAGGTACGCGCCAGTTCGAACAGGTAGATGGCGCGGATGCCATAGAGGTTCATGCGCGCTGCTCCCGCACCAGGTTGACGAAGATTTCTTCCAGCGAGCTCTGGCTCGACTGCAGGTCCTTGAAGTCGATGCCGCGCTGAGCCAGATCCTTGAGCAGTTCGGCGATGCCGGTGTGCTCATGCTGGGCGTCGAAGGTGAAGACCAGGGCGTTGCCGTCGTCCATCAGCTCCAGGCGGTGGCCATTGAGCTCGGCGGGAATGCTCGCCAGCGGCTGCTGCAGCTGCAGGGTCAGCTGCTTCTTGCCGAGCTTGTGCATCAGCACCTGCTTGTCCTCGACCAGGATGATCCGCCCCTTGCTGATCACCCCGATGCGGTCGGCCATCTCTTCGGCCTCCTCGATATAGTGGGTGGTGAGGATGATGGTCACCCCGCGCTCGCGCAGGCCGCGGACCATGGCCCACATGTCGCGGCGCAATTCGACGTCGACACCGGCGGTGGGCTCGTCGAGGAACAGGATCTGCGGCTCGTGGGACAGCGCCTTGGCGATCATCACCCGGCGCTTCATGCCGCCGGACAGCTCCATGATCTTGGCGTCGCGCTTGTCCCACAGCGACAGGTCGCGCAGCAGGCGCTCCAGATAGGCCGGGTCGGGCTTCTTGCCGAACAGCCCGCGGCTGAACCTGACCGTGGCCCAGACCGTCTCGAACATGTCGCTGACCAGCTCCTGGGGCACCAGGCCGATCTGCGCACGGGCGGCGCGGTAGTCCTTGATGATGTCCTTGCCCCCCACCAGCACCCGCCCACTGCCCGGATTGACGATGCCGCAGATGATGCTGATCAGGGTGGTCTTGCCGGCGCCATTGGGGCCGAGCAGGGCGAAGATCTCGCCCTTGTGGATACTCAGGTCGATGGCCTGCAGCGCCGGATGACCGGACGCGTAGGTCTTGTTCAGTTGCTCGATGGAGATGACCGGCTGCACGGTGGGAGTCCTTGCCTGCGGAAAAACCACAGAGTTTAGAGCCTGGCCGCCCGCACAGGACATAGCCAGTGCTCGGCCGGCGGCAGAAAAACCTCCGGGATCCGCCACGGCGTCGAGCGAATGCCCCATCGGCCACAACCATCAGGCCTGCGCCTGCGCTACCCTTGCGCGCCAGGCGGTGAATCGCCGCCGGCCAGCCCAGGAAGCCCCTCGCCGTCCATGTCCTCGCCCAGCCTGTTTCCCCGCCACCTGTCCGTGTTGCTGCTGGCTTCCCTTGCCTGGGCCTTCGCCGGCAACCATATCGCCGCGCGGATCGCCTTCGATCACCAAGCCGGCGTGCTGCTGGCGATTCTCTGCCGCTCCGGGGTGACCCTGCTGGTGCTCGCCAGCCTGGTGCTGCTGCAGCGCCAGCCGCTGCGCCTGCCGCCCGGGGCCTGGCGCTGGCAGTTGCTGCTGGGCCTGCTGATTGCCACCCAGAGCCTGTGCCTGTATTCGGCGGTGGCGCGGATTCCCGTGGCCCTGGCGCTGCTGGCGGCCAACACCTTCCCGATCATCCTGGCCCTGCTCGGCTGGGCTCTCGGCGGCCCGCCGCCGACCCGGCGCAGCGCCTGGCTGATGGGGCTGATCCTGCTCGGCCTGCTGTTCGCCCTGGACGTGCCCGCACGCCTGGGCGCCGAGCAAGGCGCCAATGCCACCTGGACGCTGGGCATCGGCCTGGCCCTGTGCGCCGCCTGCGCCTTCGCCGGCGCGCTCTGGGTCACCGAGCACAAGCTGTCGGCGCTGCCCGGCTCGCTGCGCAGCATGCTGACCATGCTGGTGGTGTTCACCAGCGCCCTGCTGGCCGGCGCCAGCGACCTGCTGCCCGGCGGGCTGGCAACGCCGGACGCCCGGGTCGGCTGGCTCGCCCTCGGCGTGCTGGCCCTGCTCTACGGCACCGGCTTCACCCTGCTGTTCATCTGCATGCCGCGCCTGGACATGATGCGCAACGCCCCGGTGATGAACATCGAGCCGGTGGCCACCCTGCTGCTCGGCTGGCTGATCCTCGGTCAGACCCTCAGCCAGCTGCAGCTGCTTGGCGGCGCCATCGTGGTGGCCGGCATCGTCTTGCTGGCCTACCGCCGGCACGCCTGAGCAGTGGCCGGAAGCGACCAGGGAACGGCTGACCGGCGTTGCAGTCCGAGTCACGACACCCTTTTTTGCCGGAGGCTTCCATGCGTTACCTACCCGCCCTCAACCTGACCCTGCTCGCCACCCTCAGCGGCTGCGCCAGCGTCGCCCCAGAGCCGGCAGCCGCCCCGGTCGACCACGACTGCCGCGCCGAGGCGGTGCCGGGCCTGCTGGGCAAGCAGGCGACCGCCGAGCGGGTCGAGCAGGCCCGCCTGCAGACCGGGGCGAAAAGCGTGCGGGTGCTGGCCCCCGGCGATGCCGTCACCCTGGACTACAACCGGCATCGGCTGAACATCGACATCGACGAAGCCGAGATGATTCGCCGCATCAGTTGCGGTTGAAGCTCGGCGGGCCCGGCCCTGCGGTTAACTAAGCCGCGCAGACCGGGCATACTGCGCACCTGTACCCAGCAGGCCAGTCAGCCCGTATGCGCATCCACGTCTCCTTCATCGACCGCGTCGGCATCACCCAGGAAGTCCTGGCCCTGCTCGGCGGGCGCAATCTCAACCTGGATGCGGTGGAGATGGTCCCGCCCAACGTCTACATAGACGCACCGACCCTCAGCCCCGCGGTGCTCGACGAACTGCGCGAGGCACTGTTCAAGGTGCGCGGCGTCGAGGCGGTGAGCGTGGTCGACATCCTCCCCGGCCAGCGCCGCCACCTGCAGCTCGACGCCCTGCTGGCGGCGATGAGCGACCCGGTGCTGGCGGTCGATGGCCAGGGCCGGGTGCTGCTGGCCAACCCGGCGTTGATCGCCCTGTGCGGGCGTGCGCCGGAAGGCCTGGCGCTGGGCGAGCTGTTCGCCGATGCGGCGCTGCAGGACGCGCTGCTGGAGCAGCAGTTCCGCCTGCCGCTGCGCGAGGTCACCCTCAACGGCCAGGCCCTGCTGCTCGAGGCCACGCCGATCAGCGAGACCGTCGATGCCGGCCAGCGGCGCCTGGCCGGCGCCCTGCTGACCCTGTACGAGCCGAGTCGCATCGGCGCGCGCCTGGCCGCCCTGCACCACGACCATGCCGAGGGCTTCGACTCGCTGCTCGGCGATTCGCCGCCGATCCGCACCCTGAAGACCCGCGCCCAGCGCGTCGCCAGCCTGGATGCGCCGCTGCTGATCCATGGCGAGACCGGCACCGGCAAGGAGCTGGTGGCGCGCGCCTGCCATGCCACCAGCGCGCGCCGCGAGGCGCCGTTTCTGGCGCTGAACTGCGCGGCCTTGCCGGAAAACCTGGCCGAAAGCGAGCTGTTCGGCTATGCCCCCGGCGCCTTCACCGGCGCCCAGCGCGGCGGCAAACCGGGGCTACTGGAGCTGGCTAACCAGGGCACGGTGTTTCTCGACGAGATCGGCGAGATGTCGCCCTACCTGCAGGCCAAGCTGCTGCGCTTCCTCAGCGACGGTACCTTCCGCCGGGTCGGCGGCGAGCGCGAGGTCAAGGTCAACGTGCGCATCCTCAGCGCCACCCACCGCGACCTGGAGAAGATGGTCGGCGAAGGCGGCTTTCGTGAGGACCTGTTCTACCGCCTCAACGTACTCAACCTGGAGGTCCCGCCGTTGCGCGAGCGTGGCCAGGACATCCTGTTGCTGGCGCGCCACTTCATGCAGCAGGCCTGCACCCAGATCCAGCGCCTGCCCTGCCGCCTGACCCCGGAGACCTACCCGGCGCTGCTGGCCAACCGCTGGCCGGGCAATGTGCGCCAGCTGCAGAACGTGATCTTCCGCGCCGCGGCGATCTGCGAGAGCAACCTGGTCCAGCCCGACGACCTCGACATCGCCGGCACCGCCGTGGCACCACAGCCGCTGGAAGGCGAGATCGGCAGCCTGGACGCGGCCGTGTCCGGTTTCGAGAAGACCCTGCTGGAGAAGCTCTACGTCAACTACCCCTCCAGCCGGCAGCTGGCCGCGCGCCTGCAGACCTCGCACAGCGCCATCGCCATGCGCCTGCGCAAGTACGGTATTCCCGGCAAACGCTGAACCCTGCGCGGCTTCGACCGCCCGCTCAGAAACGGCCGTGACGGCCCTGGCCGGCCTTGAAGCGCCGCGCGCCGGCGCGGGTTTCGCCGCTTTCGACCACCGCCAGGCCACCACGAAACTCGTTGGCCATGGCCTGCTCGAACGGCAGGTCCCACTGCGCATAGGCACTGGCGCGGTCGGCCAGCAGGCAACGCTGGGGAAAGCCGGCGATCTCCAGGGCCAGTTGCTGGGCGGCGGCCAGCGCCGTGCCGGATGCCACCACGCGGTTGACCAGGCCCATGCTCAGCGCCTCCTCGGCCAGCACCGGACGGCCGGTGAGGATCAGGTCCAGCGCCCGGCCCTGACCGATGAGCCGGGGCAGGCGCACGGTGCCGCCGTCGATCAGCGGCACGCCGAAGCGCCGGCAGAACACCCCAAGCACCGCGTCGCCGGCCATCACCCGCAGGTCGGCGAGCAGCGCCAGTTCCAGGCCGCCGGCCACCGCATGGCCCTCGATGGCGGCGATCAGCGGCTTGTTCAGCTGCAGGCGGCTCGGTCCCATCGGCCCATCGCCGTCCGCCTCCAGGCGATTGGCGCGCTTGCCGCCTGCGGCCACCGCGCCCAGGTCGGCACCGGCGCAGAAGGTTCCGCCGGCGCCGGTGAGTACCGCCACCCTGGCCTGTTCGTCCGCCTCGAAGGCGCGCAACGCGGCGGCCAGGGCCTCGGCGGTGGGCCGGTCGACGGCATTGCGCACCGCGGCGCGATCGATGATCAGGGTGGTGACCGGGCCGTTGCTTTCGACGATGACACTCATGACAGGCTCCCTGGGCAGTGCGCCTCCGAGAAACACGAAAGGCCGGCATTGTGCCGGCCTTCACCATAAATCCCTGCGCCAGGAAAATCAGCCCGCTGGCCGATTCCCCCGTTGGTCTGACGCGATCAGAGGGCGTATTGCTGCAGGTTGGCCATCATTTCCTTGAGCGCCTCGATGTTGTCGGCCGGATGCGCCGCGCCCTCGAAGTCGCAGATCTGCTGCCAGCTGGCCGCCACGTCCTCCGGGCTGAAGCCGGCACGCGGGTCGAAGCCGACGCCCAGGCTGCGTTCCCAGCGGGTCTTGCCGATCCAGCCGCCACCGACCTCGAACAGGCCCGAGGTCTCGGTGCAGGCAGCGCTGCCGAGAAATACCACCAGCGGGCTGACCAGCTCGGGCTTGAGCTGCTCGAACACCTGCGGCGGGATCAGTCCCTCGGTCATGCGCGTGCCACCGGTGGGGGCGATGGCGTTGACCAGAATGTTGTTCTTGCGCCCCTCGATGGCCAGGGTACGGGTCAGGCCATAGAGGCCGAGCTTGGCCATACCGTAGTTGGACTGGCCGAAGTTTCCGTAGATGCCAGAGGTCGAGGCGGTGAAGATGACCCGCCCGTAGCCCTGCTCGCGCATATGCGGCCAGGCGGCGCGGGTAACCTTGTAGGCGCCCTCGACGTGGACCTTGTAGACCAGATCCCAGTCGGCGTCCTCCATCTTGTGGAAGGTCTTGTCGCGCAGGATGCCGGCGTTGTTGACCACCACGTCGATGCGGCCGAAGGTATCCAGTGCGCACTGGACGATCTTCTCGCCGTCGGTCACCGAATCATGGTTGGCCACCGCGGTGCCACCGGCGGCGCGGATCTCCTCGACCACCTTGTCCGCGGCCGAGGCATTGGCGCCCTCGCCGTGGGTGCTGCCGCCGAGGTCGTTGACCACCACCTTGGCGCCGTGCTTGGCGAACAGCAGGGCGTGGGCGCGGCCCAGGCCACCACCAGCGCCGGTGACGATGACGACCTGGTCTTTGAATCGAACGGCTTCACTCATGACAGAGACTCCTGGGCAGTTGGGCAATGCGCCGAGTGTCCAGCACTCGCCTGCCGGTCACAATCAACACGCCCACGGCTGAATGGTACTCGATAAGGCTGAGGGATGATCGCGACCGCCCATGATCATGCTGGCTGATCGAGCACGCGAATCAGGCTCAGGTGGTCGTACAGGTGCAGCACATGGGCTTGGGCGTAGTCGGCATGGCTGAGCAAGCCGTAGGCGAAATGCGGCTGCAGCTCGCCCCGGTGGTCGGCGAACCTGGCGAAGGCCCGCCGCAGGCGCTGCAACGCCTGCGCCTGGCTGGCCGGTTCGCGCAGCGTGTCAGCCGCGGGAATGGCCTCGTCGAGGCGGTGGCGCATGGCCCCACGGGCGGCGAAGACGCCGAAGGCCAGTGGCCCGAGGCTGGCGCGAAACCAGGCCGGTTTGAGTTCTGGATAGCCGCCGATGGAATACTCGACGCTCTGCGCACAGTGGTTGAACACCTCGGCCGGGCTCCAGCCGCGCCGGCTGGCCAGTGGCTTGCCCGCCAGCTCGGCGAGCAGCCGCTGGGCGTCCTCGATGTGCAGCCCGGCGGGCGCGTCAGCCCTGGGCAGGCGCCAGAAGCCTATGCCCGCCGCCGCGACCACGCCCAGACCGCCGAGTCTAAGCAGTTGTCGCCGCTGCATCGCTGCCCTCCAGGGCCTGGCGAAATGCCAGGTAGTGCTCCAGCACCTGCTCCGGCGCCTCGGTCTGCGGGTAGTGGCCGATGCCCTCGAGCAACACGCAATCAGCGTCGGCGATCAGCTCGCGGTAGCGGGCCACCATGTGCGCGCCGGAGATCGGATCGAGCGCGCCGTCGATCACCCGCAGCGCCACCCCGCCCTGCTGCATCGCCGCCACCCAGCGCTCGCGCTGCGCGCGGCGTTCCGGCATGTAGCGGATCAGCCGGTGCATCACCGCCGGGCCGTCGTTATGGGCGATCAGGCTCCAGAAGTCGTCCAGCTCGCGGTCATCCGGTTGAGTCCGCGGACCGAACACCTTGGCGAAATTGGCGGCCAGCTTGCGCCGGTTGAACAGGCGCCCGAGCACGGGCCCGAGCGGACTGAGCAACAGCCGCTGGACCAGCACCGGGCGATGGGTCTCGGGAAACAGGCCACCGTTGAGGAACACGCAACTGGCCAGGCGGATGCGCCCCTCGTGGTGCCGCGCAAGCAGCTCCTGGGCGACGCTGTCGCCGTAGTCGTGGGCCAGCACGTGCACCGCTTGGTCGATACCCAGGTGCCGCAGCAAGGCCTGCTGCAGGTCGGCCTGTTCCAGCAGGCGGTAGTCGTGGCCGCGCGGCTTGGCCGAATAGCCGAAGCCGAGCATGTCACAGGCAATCAGGTGGTAGCGCTCGCCGAGCGCCCGCCACAGGTAGTGCCAGTCCCAGCTGGCAGTGGGGAAGCCGTGGATCAGCAGCAGCGGTTCGGCTTCGGCCGCCCCCCCGGTCCAGTAGCGGATGGCGTGGCCGCCGAAATCCAGCTCGCGCCCCTGCTCGCGCCAGTCCGCCAGGGCAATGCCGGCGCGGGCCATCAGTCGGCGTATCCCGGCATCTGCTGGTCGAGCTTGCGCAGCAGCGCCGGCCAGGCCAGTTGGCCTCCCATGCCCTGGCTGGTCTTCATCACTCCGGCGACCATCGCCGCGGCGCCATCGAGGACCTGCTGCGGGATATGGATCAGCTCGGCGCCGCCACTCTGGGCCATGACCTGCACCTCGCAGGCCCGCTGCAGGGTGAACATCATCAGGAAGGTGTCGGCGATGCTGGCCGAGGCGGTGAGCAGGCCATGGTTGGGCAGGATGAAGAAATGCTTGTCGCCCAGGTCGCGCTGCAGGCGAGCCTTTTCCTCGTGGTTGATGGCCACCCCTTCGTAGTCGTGATAGGCCAGGCTGGAGAGGACGAACAGCGACTGCTGCGACAGCGGCAACAGCCCCTGCTTCTGCGCGGAAACGGCAATCCCGGCGGCGGTGTGGGTGTGCAGCACGCAGGCGACGTCGTGGCGCACCTCATGGATGGCGCTGTGGATGGTATAGCCGGCCGGGTTGATGTTGTAGGGGCTGTCCATCAGCTTGTTGCCGGCCAGGTCGATCTTCACCAGGCTGGAGGCGCTGATCTCGTGGAACATCATGCCGAAGGGGTTGATCAGGAAGTCTTCGGTGCCCGGAATCTTCGCCGAGATGTGGGTGAAGATCAGGTCATCCCAGCCATACAGGGCGATCAGCCGGTAACAGGCCGCGAGGTCGACACGAGTCTGCCACTCGGCGGCGGAGACCTGCTCCTTGAGGCTTGGAGTCGGCAGAACTTGGGCAGCGGTCATGGCAATCACCTCGGCATCTGTTGTGATGAGATGCCAAGGAGTCTAGCGGTGCTTGTGCCCCAGGTAAGTCGCCTTGCCAGCCAGCTTAGTGGCCCAGCGAGTCACCAGGGCGCGATCGTCGAAGTCAGCCGTGCAGCGCGCCGGCGAATTCGGCCAGCCAGGGCTCGGCATCGGTTTCCGGGGTGACGCTCTCGCTGCTGTCCAGGCGCAGCATCGGCAGCACCTCATCGATGCCCAGCTCGGCGTACAGCTCGCGCACCAGCTCGCCGCCGCCACAGAAGGTATCGCCGTAGCTGGAATCACCGAGGGCGATCACCCCCCCGGGCAAGCCGCTCCAGGCCGGCAGCTGATCGCGAATGGCGAAGTACAGCGGCTGCAGATTGTCCGGCAGCTCGCCCATGCCGGTGGTCGAGGTCACCGCCAGAAACGCCTGGGGCGCGAACGCCTTGAGCTCTTCGAGGCTGGCGCGCGGGTTGTGCCAGGCCTCGAAACCGGCCGAGCGCAGCAGGCGCTCGGCGTGCCGGGCGACTTCCTCCGCGGTGCCGTAGACCGAGCCGGACAGGATGGCGACTTTCATAGAACTACTCCGAGACATGCAGAAATCGCCGGGCATTATGCCGCAAGTGGACAGCCCTTCCGGATGTTTTAGAATGCACCGACATGGACTGGGAATTCGCCTCATGATCAACGCCAAACTGCTGCAGCTGGTGATCAACGCCTCCAACGACGGCATCGTGGTTGCCGAACAGGAAGGCGACGACAACATCCTGATCTACGCCAATCCCGCCTTCGAGAAGCTCACCGGCTATGCCAGCGAGGACATCCTCTACCAGGACTGCCGCTTTCTGCAGGGCGATGATCGCGACCAGCCCGGGCTGGAGCCGATCCGCCAGGCGGTGAAGCACCACAAGCCCTGCCGGCAGATCATCCGCAACTACCGCAAGGACGGCAGCGCGTTCTGGAACGAACTGTCGATTACCCCGGTGTTCAACGAGGCCGACCAGCTGACCTACTACATCGGTATCCAGAAGGACGTCACCGAGCAGGTCGAGGCCCAGCAGCGGGTCGAGGCACTGGAAGCGCAGGTGGCGAGCCTGCAAGCCGAACTGGCCCGCCTCAAGGCCTAGCTTCGATCGGCCCAGGGCCGCCGTAACAAACGGGCTATTCTATTGTCTTAGGAGTTGCCGATTCCTTTGCGTGGAAAGCCATCATGCAAGCAGAGCCGCTACTCACCCAGGCAGAGTTGGACTTCATCCAATCGCTGCAGAACAAGCCCGATGCCGCCAGCGATCAGTCCAGGCCCGACCTGCTGGTCGATGCCGGCGGCCAGGTCAAGGCCCTGCTCGCCCATTGCGCGGCCCACGAGCAACTGACCATAGAGGCGCACTTCGCCAACCAGCGCCTGACCTTCACCCCGCACCTGGTCGAGGATGCGCAACACGCGCAGCACCTGGAACTGGGCACGCCGCTGATCTATGACGAAGGCCCGGTCGACCGCGCCTGGCGCTTGCCGCTTGAGCCGGCGGTGGCCCTGTGCCAACGCGACGCCACACCGAGTAACCTCTGGGTACGGGAGGTGTCGATGAGCGGGCTGCTGGTCGAACAGCGGGCCAAGCATGAGCCCCCGCGACGCATCAGCCTGATGTTGCCGCTCAGCGACCACAAGCCGGTCGCCATCCAGGCCGCCCTGGTTCGACGCACCCCCCAGGGCCTGCTCGCCTACCGCATGCGCCCGCTCAATCGGCGCGGCCGCGAGCGTCTGCAGCACTTCATCTACCAGCGGCACCGCTCCCATTTCCCCCAGGCGCACAGCGCCTAACGCCCGCGACTGCTGCCAGACGCTGGCCGCGTGATGTGGCAGCCGACAGCGCAGGCGTGCAAACGGCGGGAATAGTTATACCTCCGGTACAAGAATCGACCAGGCTCGCCGGCGCCGCAGCGGCCGCGCTCAGGTGTCCAGGTGGCCGGCGAGAAACTGCTGCAGGCGGCGCTGCATCAGACGCCCCTCGCTGCCCAGGCAGGCAATCGGCGACCCGCTGAGACAGTCCTCGGCGAGCTCCGCCCCCTCCCCGGCCAGCACCAGAGGACAATCCAGCGCCAGCGCCAGACGGCCCAGCACGCGCGGCAGTTCGTCGCTCGGCGGCAGGTTGGTGAACAGCACCAGCGCCTGCGGCTGCATGCGCTCGCAGACCAGCGCCAGTTCTTCCAGGGGCTGGCCGACGCCCAGCACGCTGACCGAGATGTCTGGCGTGCTGAGCAGCAGGCCGGTGACCAGTAACTCGAGCTCGCGGCAATGGCCGGGCAAGGCGGCGAGCAGCACCCGCGCCTCGGCCTGGCTGCGCAGGACCTGCAGGCGCTGCAGGGTGCGGGCGCGCAGGAAGGTATCGAGCATCAGCCACTCACTGGTCTGGCCGAAGTCGTCCTGGCGCAACAGCAAGTCCTGCCACACCGGCATCAGGATGTCCTGGAACACCACCGGCAGCGGGTAGCTGGAGAAGATCTGGCCGTACAGGCGATCCAGTTGCACCTCGTCGAAGGCGCTGAGCGCGCCGCGCAGCTGGGCCTGCCATTGCGCCCATTCGCCGGCGGCGACCTCCTCGTAGACCGGCGCGCTGGCGACCTTGGTCGCGCTGCTCTTGGCCAGGATCTTGCCCACCTTGCTGACCGCCACGCCGCGCTCTATCCACGCCAGGATACTGCGTACCGCCTCGATATCGGCCTGCGAGTAGAGGCGATGGCCACTTTCGGTGCGCGTCGGCTGGATCAGCCCGTAGCGCCGCTCCCAGGCCCGCAGGGTCACCGGATTGACGCCGGTGAGTCGGGAAACCTCGCGGATCGGAAACAGCTCTTCCTGCTTGAGGGCGCTCGAGGCTAGGGGCGATGCGGCAACGAGTTCGGACATGGGCGAGCCGTCGTGGCGAAAAAGAGTGCGCTCATTGTAACTCAGCGCAGAAGGCCTTTCATTGTACCAACGCTATACAACAAGCGGTTCCGGCCCGGCCAGCGGC
Organism: Pseudomonas zhanjiangensis; assembly: GCF_041027545.1. Taxonomy (NCBI): domain Bacteria; kingdom Pseudomonadati; phylum Pseudomonadota; class Gammaproteobacteria; order Pseudomonadales; family Pseudomonadaceae; genus Pseudomonas; species Pseudomonas zhanjiangensis. The sequence continues at coordinate 42,458 of NZ_JBFTEG010000013.1, forward strand.
GCCTGCCGGTCGCTGTTGAGCCGCCATGGAGAAGGCCCACGGCGACGACCGCGCTCGATCCCGAGGCCGGGATCGCCGACTTTCGCCGAACAAAAAAGCTGTACAAAAAGGCAAACCTGTACACGAACGGGACAATTCACACCCCCAGACTCAGACCGAAAAATCGGGCAGAACGCCCGCACGGCGCTGCCCAGACAATGACAGGCCAGCCCACACCCTCGACCAACATGGTTGTACAAATTGCATCCTTGGTATAACTTTACGCCTGTCCCGGGTGATGCCCTGGCTCGACCGGCCAGGCACCCAGGTGCCACGTCGCCAGACCACCTCCTTGAACAGACCGAGACCCCATGAGCACAGCTCCGATCCTGATTACCGGCGCCAGCCAGCGAATCGGCCTGTATTGCGCCGAGCGCCTGCTGGACGACGGCCACGACGTGATTGTGACCTACCGCCATGAGCGCGAGGGCGTCGCCCAACTGCGCGCACGGGGTGCCCTCGCCCTGCACGCCGACTTCGCCAGCGAGTCCGGCATCGAGAACTTCATCACCCGTTTGCGCGCCCACACCGATGCCTTGCGCGCCATCATCCACAACGCCTCGGACTGGCTCGACGAAGTCCCCGGCCAGGAGGCAGCGAGCTTCCAGCACCTGTTCAGCGTGCACATGCTCGCGCCCTACCTGATCAACCTGCGCTGCGCCGATCTGCTGCGCCAGTCGAACCCCGCCGACATCGTCCACATCAGCGACGACGTGGCCCGCCGCGGCAGCGCCAAGCGTCCGGCCTACTGCGCCAGCAAGGCCGGCCTGGACAGCCTGACCCTGTCGTTTGCCGCCCAGTTGGCCCCGGCGATCAAGGTCAACGGCATCGCCCCGGCCCTGATCATGTTCAACCCCGGCGATGACGCCGCCTACCAGGCCAAGGCCCTGGCCAAGTCGGCCCTGGGCATCGAGCCGGGCCCCCAGGTGATCTACCAGAGCCTGCGCTATCTGCTGGACAACCCCTACGTCACTGGCACTACCCTTACCGTCAATGGCGGCCGCCACCTCAAATGAGGTTCGCCGCGAGGATCGATCCATGAACCACCAACTACCTGACCACTACCGCGAAATACTCCTGGGCATCGGCGAGAATCCCGAGCGCGAGGGCCTGCTGGACACCCCGAAACGCGCGGCCAAGGCCATGCAGTACCTGTGTCACGGCTACCAGCAGAGCCTCGAGGAAGTGGTCAACGGTGCACTGTTCGCCTCCGACAACGACGAGATGGTGATGGTCAAGGACGTCGAGTTGTATTCGCTGTGCGAGCACCACCTGCTGCCGTTCATCGGCAAGGCCCATGTCGCCTATATCCCCACCGGCAAGGTGCTTGGCCTGTCCAAGGTGGCGCGGATCGTCGACATGTTCGCCCGGCGCCTGCAGATCCAGGAGAACCTGACCCGGCAGATCGCCGAAGCCGTGCAGCAGGTCACCAATGCCGCCGGCGTGGCCGTGGTGATCGAGGCCAAGCACATGTGCATGATGATGCGCGGGGTGGAGAAGCAGAACTCGCTGATGAGTACCTCGGTGATGCTCGGCGCCTTCCGCGAGTCGACCAACACCCGCCAGGAATTCCTTCAACTGATCGGACGGAGCAATTAACAATGCCGCGACTGGAACCGGGCATGGCCAGAATTCGGGTCAAGGACCTGCGCCTGCGCACCTTTATCGGGATCAAGGAGGAAGAGATCAACAACAAGCAGGATGTGCTGATCAACCTGACCATCCTCTACCCAGCGAACGCGGCCGTGCGCGACAACGACATCGACCACGCGCTGAACTACCGCACCATCACCAAGGCGATCATCCAGCACGTCGAAGGCAACCGCTTCGCCCTGCTCGAACGCCTGACCCAGGAAATCCTCGACCTGGTGATGGAACATCAGGCGGTGCGCTACGCCGAGGTGGAGGTCGACAAGCCGCATGCCCTGCGCTTCGCCGAATCGGTGTCGATCACCCTCGCCAGCCATCGCTGAAACGCGACGAAGGGGCGCAGCGCCCGGCTGCCGGGGCAACGTGCCGGGACCATTGCCGCCATGCCAGCAGGCTTTTATCATCGCCGGCACATTCACCCGCCTGCCCCTGAGAGCATCGCCATGACCGAGCAAGAGCGTCTCGAACTCGAAGCTGCCGCCTTTCGCAGCTTGGTACAACACCTGCGCAGCCGTCCCGATGTGCAGAACATCGACCTGATGAACCTGGCCGGCTTCTGTCGCAACTGCCTGTCCAAGTGGTACAAGGCCGCCGCCGACGACCTCGGCCTGCAGGTCAGCCCCGACCAGGCCCGCGAGGAGATCTACGGCATGCCCTACAGCGAATGGAAGGCCAAGTACCAGAAGGAAGCCAGCGCCGAGCAGCAGGCCGCCTTCGACAAGGGCAACAAAGCATGAGCGCACTGAACGATTTCCGCGCGCACCTGCACAACGAGCACTTTGCCTTCGCCGACACCCTGGCCTTCATTGCCGAACACTACGACTACCAGCCCAGCGCCTTTCGCAATGGCGCCGTGGAAAACGCCGCCGGGCAGAATGAAGGCTCCTGCAAGACCCTGGGCCTGGCCCTGCTCGAAGGCCTGAGCCTGGAAGAAACCCTGCTGTGCTTCGGCGAGCACTACCGCAGCGTGCTGGCCACCCCGGACGGCAGCGATCACGGCAATATCCGCGCCCTGATGGACACCGGCCTGGGCGGCGTGCACTTCGAGCGCCTGCCCCTGACCCGCAAGGCCTGAGTCGACTTCCGGCAAAAAAAGCCCCGCACTGGCGGGGCTTTTTCGTTGCGCTCGCGCCTTACTGACCGTCGAGGTAGCGCTCGACATCCAGCGCCGCCATGCAGCCGGCGCCGGCCGAGGTGATGGCCTGGCGGTAGACATGATCGGCCACGTCGCCGGCGGCGAATACCCCGGGCACACTGGTGGCGGTGGCGTTGCCGTCGCGGCCGCCGTTGACCACCAGGTAGCCGTCCTGCAGCGCCAGCTGGCCGTCGAACAGCGAGGTGTTGGGGGTGTGGCCGATGGCCACGAACAGACCATCGACCCGCAGCTCGCTAGCGCTGCCATCCCGGTTGCGCAGGCGCACGCCGGTCACGCCCAGGTTGTCACCGAGCACCTCGTCGACCTCGGCATTGAGCTGAAGCACGATCTTGCCCTCGGCGACCCGAGCCTGCAGCTTGTCCTGCAGGATCTTCTCGGCGCGGAAGGTCTCGCGGCGGTGCACCAGGGTCACCTTGCTGGCGATATTGGCCAGGTACAGTGCCTCCTCCACCGCGGTATTGCCGCCGCCGACCACCGCCACTTCGCGGTTGCGGTAGAAGAAGCCGTCGCAGGTGGCGCAGGCCGAGACGCCTTTGCCCATGAAGGCCTCCTCGCTCGCCAGGCCGAGGTAGCGGGCGCTGGCGCCGGTGGCGATGATCAGCGCATCGCAGCTGTAGGTGGCGCTGTCGCCGACCAGGGTGAACGGCTTTCCTGCCAGGTCCACGGCATTGATATGGTCATAGACGATCTCGGTCTCGAAGCGCTCGGCATGCTCCTGCATGCGCTGCATCAGCGCCGGCCCGGTCAGGCCATGGACATCGCCCGGCCAGTTGTCGACCTCGGTGGTGGTGGTCAGCTGGCCGCCGGCCTGCAGGCCGGTGATCAGCAGGGGCTTGAGGTTGGCCCGCGCTGCATAGACGGCGGCGCTGTAACCGGCCGGGCCGGAACCGAGGATGATGACCCGGGCATGACGGGGTGCAGACATGGCGGACTCCTGCCGGTCGCGGTGCCGGCGCAAGAAAGAGGGGCTGGCCAGCACGGGAGGCGTGTGCTGACCAGTAGCTGCCCGGCAGCCTACTCAGCTCGCGTCCGGCACGGAAATACCCTTTGCCAATTCCGTGCATAGGCATTGCCTATGGCGGCCGCCGGCACCCTTGCCGTGGCTATACTGCCAGTGATTCCCGCCCCTCGCAGGAACCACCGGCATGACCCTGCGCAACCGCCTGCTCTGGCTCTTCGCCCCGCTGCTGCTGCTGACGCTGCTGGTCGTCTATGCCCTGTCCGAACGCATCCTGCTGCAACGCTTCGATCAGCAGGACGAGCAGGCGCTGTTCGGCGAGGCCCGTCAGCTCAACCTGTACCTGGATACGGAACTCCTGCGCCACCTGAATATCGTGCGCAGCTACGCCCTGTGGGACGACAGCTATGCATTCGTCCAGCACCCCGAAGGCGGCTTCTTGCGCGAGCAACTGGAGACCGACGCCCTGATCAACCAGGCGTTCGACTTCGTGCTGTTTCTGACGCCCCAGATGCAGGTAGTGGGCGAACTCTGGCCGCTCCAGCAGCCCAGCGTCGGCGCGCCGCCACCCGACCGCGCCAGCCTGCGCGACGCGCTGGTGCAGCGCAGCCGGCAGCTGCACAGGCTGGATAGCGACAGCGAACCGCGGCATTTCCACCAACAGCTACTGATGCTGGACGCCACCCCCACGCTGCTGCTCAGCCACGCGATTATCAACAGCCAAGGCACGAGCAAGCCGGTGGGTACCCTGGTCGCCGGCTACTTCATCAAGGGCCAGCGCCTGCAACAATTGCAGCAGCGCACCCAGGCCAAGCTGCTGCTGCAGCCGGCCGAATCCTCGGGCGCCGGCTGGCAGCCCCTGCCAAGCGCCAAGGGCGAGACCTCGAGCGGCGCGCTGATGAGTCCGAGAAGCCTGCCCGAGGCCGGCCTCCAGCGGGTGCAGTTGCTGTTCCCCAACAGCTCCGAGGAGGCCGAGTTGCAGATCGCTGTCACCCTGCCGCGGCGGTTCTACCAGGAGGGCCAGCACGCCATTCGCTTCTTTCTCGGCACCGCCCTGCTGGTGGCGCTGTGCGCCATGCTGGTGGTCTACCTGGGTCTGGAGTTCTGGGTCCTGCAGCGCATCGAGCGCCTGCAGCAGGAAGTCGCCGCGATCGGCCACGACGCCCATTTGCCGCGCCTGAGCGACCCGGGCAACGACGAGCTGGGGCGCCTCAGCACGGCCCTGAACCAGATGCTCGAACGCCTGGAGCAGAGCGAGGCCCGCGACCGGGCGATTCTCGACTCGATTCAGGATGGCTACTTCGAGCTCGATACCCGCGGCAGGATCCTCACGGTCAATCGCGCCCTGGGGCCCCTGCTCGGCTACTCCAGCGAGCAGCTGATCGGCCGCACCCTGAAGGACATACTCAGCGCCGAGGAAGTCGCACGGGCGAGCAGACAGTTCAGCCGGGCCCGTGACGCCGATGCAGGCGACACCGCCGCCTTCATCGCCCCGCTGCAGCGCGGCAACGGCATCATCGGCCACTTCGAGACCCGCGTCTCGCCGATCCACGACGCCGACGGCGCGGTAGTCGGCTACCGCGGCATCCTGCGCGACATCAGCGACCAGGTGGCCTACCAGAACCAGTTGCTCGACATGGCCCTGCGCGATCCACTGACCGGCCTGTGCAACCGCAAGGCCTTCACCGAGCAGCTGAGCGCCAACCTGCAGCGCGCCCGCCAGCAAGGGGGCATCCTGGCCCTGCTGTACCTGGACCTGGACCGCTTCAAGGAAGTCAACGACAGCTTCGGCCATGCCATCGGCGACGCCCTGTTGATCGCCGTCGCCGAGCGCCTGCGCAACTGCCTGCGCCAGGCGGATCGCCTGTATCGCCTCGGCGGCGACGAATTCACCGTGTTGATGCCCAGCGGCAACCAGGAGGCGGCAGAGAAACTCGCCGAGCGCCTGCTCGCGGCCCTGGTCAGCCCCTTCGAGCTCGATGGCAACCGCATCGACTTCGTCTCCCCCAGCATCGGCATCGCCCTGTTCCCCGAGCACGCCAGCGAAGCCGAAGCCCTGATCAAGGCGGCCGACAGCGCCATGTACCAGGCCAAACAGCAACGCAATCGGGCCTGCGTGTACCGCGCCGACCAGGCCAGCCGCCAGCGCTGAGCGGCCCTGCGTCAGGCTTTCCCCGGTTCGGCAAAGCCGGTAAGGTCGGCGCACCCCTATCCTGTGGAGACCCCCGATGCCTGCTCCCGTACTGTCCGGCCCACAATACCTGAGCGAGGGCCTGAAACTGGTGCTGAGCCCCGGCCTGCGGCTGTTCGTGCTGCTGCCGCTGACCATCAACCTGATCCTGTTCGTTGCCCTGATCGGCTTCGCCGTGCAACAGTTCGGCGGCTGGGTCGACGCCTTCATGCCCAGCCTGCCGGACTGGCTGAGCTTTCTCGAGTATGTCCTCTGGCCACTGTTCGTGGTGCTGGTGCTGCTGATGGTGTTCTTCACCTTCACCATGCTGGCCAATATCATCGCCGCCCCATTCAACGGCTTTCTCGCCGAGAAGGTCGAGGTGGTGGTGCGCGGCGAGGACACCCTGCCGCCGTTCAGCTGGGCCGAGCTGCTGGCCATGGTGCCGCGCACCCTGGCCCGCGAGGCGCGCAAGCTGCTGTACTTCCTGCCCCGCGCCATCGGCCTGCTGATCCTCAGCTTCATCCCGGTGGTCAATCTGGTCGCCGCCCCGCTGTGGCTGCTGTTCGGCGTGTGGATGATGGCTATCCAGTACATCGACTACCCGGCCGACAACAACAAGATGAGCTGGCAGGATATGCTCGCCTGGCTGCGCGAGAAGCGCTGGCAGAGCCTGGGCTTCGGCGGCATCACCTACGCGGCGCTGCTGATCCCCGGGCTGAACATCCTGATGATGCCGGCGGCGGTGGCCGGCGCCACCCTGTTCTGGGTGCGCGAGCGGGAGTCCGGCGTCACCAAGTCGCAACCTTAACGTCATATCCACTACATGGCGGCAGCCGACACTGCCGTCATGAGCACATCCCCCCTGTTTATTGCCCTGATCAGCGAAACCTACCCACCGGAAATCAATGGCGTGGCCAATACCCTCGGTCGCCTGGTCGATGGCCTGCGCGCGCGCGGCCATCGCGTGCAACTGGTACGGCCGCGGCAGAATGCCGATGCCGTCCGGGTCAGCGACGAGCAGCTGCTGCTCACCCGCGGCTGGCCGCTGCCCGGCTATCGCGGCCTGCAATGGGGTCAGTCGGCCCTGCACAAGCTGCTGCGCCAGTGGCGACTGCGTCGTCCGGACGTGCTCTATATCGCCACCGAAGGCCCCCTCGGCCTATCCGCCCTGCGTGCCGCCCGGCGCCTGCAGATCCCGGTGGTCAGCGGCTTTCACACCAACTTCCAGCAGTACAGCGGGCACTATGGCCTCGGCCTGTTGACCCGCGCCCTGACCCACTACCTGCGCGGGTTCCACAACCGCTCGCAGATGACCCTGGTGCCCAGCGCCAGCCAACAGGTCGAGCTTCAACGCCGCGGGTTCGAGCGCCTGGAGCTGCTTGCCCGCGGCGTCGACGGCGAGCTGTTCCACCCCGCCCGGCGCTGCAGCGTCCTGCGCCAGGGCTGGGGCGTGCAGGATCAGGAGATCGCCGTGCTGCATGTCGGCCGCCTGGCCGCGGAGAAGAACCTGGCACTGTTGGTCAAAAGCTTTCGCGCCCTGCAGCAGGCACACCCGCAGCAACGCCTGAAGCTGATCCTGGTCGGCGATGGCCCTCAGCGCGCCAGCCTGCGGGCGCAGCTGCCCGATGCGCATTTCTGCGGCATGCTGCGCGGCGAAACGCTGGCGGCGCACTATGCCTCGGGTGATCTGTTCCTGTTTCCCAGCCTCTCGGAAACCTTCGGCAACGTGGTGCTCGAGGCGCTGGCTTCCGGCCTCGGCGTGGTCGCATTCGACCAGGCCGCCGCCGCCCAGCACATCCGCCACGGGCACAACGGCGCCCTGGCCCGCGCCGCCGACGAGCAGGGCTTCATCGACGCCGCCGGCTGGCTGCTGGAGGATCCGGAGCACCTGCGCCGGATCCGCCTGAACGCCCGTCGGCACGCCGCCCAACAGGGCTGGCCGGCGATCGTCGAGCGCTTCGAGCAGCACCTGCGCAGCGCCCTGGCGCAGGCGCCCGGCGGGATGCCCTCGGCCCGGGAGAACCCAGCCCGCTAAGCGCGCCGGCATCGGCAAGTGCCAGTCGCCGGCAAAAGACACTTACATTCTTAAACGAGAAGCATTATCATTAGCCAATCGTTAGGATTACGGTGTCGCCATGCTTCGTCACTCCCCCGTCTTCGCCCGCCTGGATCGCGGCGAAGAGGTCTACGGCCTACTCAACTCAGTCGCCTCGCCGCTGCTCTGCGAAATGATCGGCTTTGCCGGCTACCACTTCGTGATTCTCGACATGGAGCACTTGCTGCGCGGCGGTGACGAGCTGATGCATTGCCTGCGCGCCTGCGAGTCGGCCGGGGTGTCGCCCTGGGTGCGCGTGCCGCAGGTGGACGAGAAGCTGATCGGCCGGCTGCTCGATGCCGGCGCCGAGGCCATCGTCCTGCCGCGGGTCGAGAGCGCCGCCGAGGTGGCCCGCGCAATCGCCGCCGCGCAGTTCCCGCCCCTGGGTAATCGCGGCATCAGCGGCGGGCGCAGCACCGGCTTCGGCACCCTGACCCTGGCCGACTACATCGCGCTGAGCAATCACCAGCCGCGCATCGTGCCGATGATCGAAAGCGCCGCCGGGCTCGCCGCCTTGCCGGAAATCCTCGTCCTGCCGGGCCTCGGCATGTTGCTCGAAGGCGCGCTGGACCTGGCCCTCGACCTGCAGCTGGGCCCCGAGCCGCTGCACCCCCAGGTCTGGCAAGCCCTGCAGGGCATGGCCGCCGCCTGCAGCGCCGCCGGCATCCCTTTCTGCGCCAACCCGCGCACCCGCGAACACCAGCAGCACTGGCGCGCCCAGGGCGTGCGCAGCTTTCTTGCCGGCGAAGACCGCGGCCTGCTGCACAGCGCCCTGAAGACCCGTCTGCATGACCTGAAAACCCACCCCTGAACCTCGATGAAGTCCCTATGACCCACTCCGTTCGATTGCTTACCCTGCCCCTCAGCCTGCTGAGCCTGGCCATCGCCCACAGCGCGCTCGCCGAGACGCGCAAGGAACAGACCACCCTGACGCCCATGGTGATCAAGGGCGACGTGCTCGGCAGCGCCAGCGACCAGGAGGTGCGCCGCTATGCCGGCAGCCGCAGCCAGGTCGACAGCGAAGCGCTGAGCAAAGCCAGCGTGCGCGGCCTCGACGACGCGCTGCAGCGCGTCCCCGGGATCAAGGTATTCGATGAGACCGGCACCGGCGCCCTGCCGCAGATTTCCGTGCGCGGCCTCTACGAGAGCCGCAGCGGCCGCGCCCAGGTGCTCTCCGACGGTATCCCGCTGTCGCTCGCACCTTATGGCCAGACCAGCCTGTCGCTGTTTCCGCAGACCCTGGCGACCGTCGATCGCATCGATATCGTCCGCGGCGGCGCGGCGGTGCAGTACGGCCCGAACAACGTCGGCGGGGTGATCAATTTCATCAGCAAGCCGATCCCGCAAACCTGGCAAACCACCTTGCAGGAGAAGGCCACCTTCGCCCCTGGCGGGCGCCGTCTGTGGGACAGCTACCTGGGCACCGGCGGCTACCTGACCGACAACTTCGGCCTGCAACTGGACCTCAACACCGTCAGCGGCGAATACGGCCGCGAGCATTCCGACAGCGAGGTGCAGAACTACCGCCTGCGCGGCCAATGGGACATCGACGACAGCCGCGGCCTGAGCTTCGGCGTGCAACGCTACAAGGCCGACCTGGACCTGGCCGGCGCCCTCAGCGTCGCCGACTACAAGGACGACCCGCGCCAGTCGACCCGCGACCTCGACCGTTTCGAGGGCGATAGCGACCGCGTCTGGGGCACCTACAACCAGTACCTCGGCGCCATCGGCCCCTTCGATGCGGTGGAATTCAGCTGGACCAACTTCGCCCAGCATAGCTACCGCAACTTCCTCATCGGCCTGCCCTTCACCCCGGATGCCAGCCCGACCACCTTCCAGGACGCCCCGCGCGATTTCCGCGTCTGGGGCAGCGAGCCGCGCCTGAGCCTGAGCATCGACGGCGACAGCCTCGACCAGACCTGGCTGCTCGGCGCGCGCCTGGTCAAGGAAGACGTCGACTTCAAGGTCAACCGCGAGAACCTCAGCACTGGCGCCCATAGCGTGATCCGCGACTGGACTTTCGACGACGAGGCCAAGGCGGTGTACCTGAGCAACGAGCTGAAACTGCTCGACGGCCGTCTGACCATCACCCCCGGGGTGCGCTACGAACACGCGCGCATGGAGTATGCCGATGGCGTCAGCGGGGTCGAACGCGAAACCGTCGCCGAGGAATGGCTGCCGGGCCTGAGCGCCGGTTATCAACTCACGGACGACTGGTTCGTCTACGCCAACGCCCAGCGCTCGCTGCGGGTGCCGCAGATCACCTCGATCGTCAAGGACGGCGACGTCGCCGCCGAGCTGGCCTGGAACTACGAAACCGGCGTGCGCTACACGCCCTGGAACGGCCTGCGCGTCGACCTCGGCCTGTACCGCATCGATTTCGACGATCAGATCGAATACAACCGCAGCAACGACCGCTTCGAGAACCTCGGCAGCACCCGCCATCAGGGCATCGAAAGCGAACTGTTCTGGACCCCCGCGGCACTGCCGACCCTCGATCTGCACGCCGGCTACGCCTATCTGGACAGCGAACAGCGCAGTGGCGCGTTCAAGGGCAACGAAGTGCCCTTCGCCTCCGCCCATCAACTGACGGTCGATGGCCGCTACCGCTTCGCCGAAGCCTGGACCTATAGCCTCGACGGTCTCTACGTCAGTAGCGCCTATACCGACGCGGCCAACAGCCACGCGGAGAATGCCGCCGCGACGGTCGGCGAGTTGCCCGCCTACTGGCTGTGGAACACCGCCATCGAACGCGAGTTCAAGCTCGACGACGGCAGCCTGCTGACCACCTCCGCCGGGGTGAGCAACCTGTTCGACCGCCAGTATTACTTCCGCGGTATCGACACCAGCCCCTGGGGCCGCCAGCCGGCACCCGGCCGGACCCTGACCCTGGGCGTCAACTACAGCTTCTGATCCACCCCCGGCCCTTGTTCTAGGGGCCTTACCACAACGCAGCCACTCGCCCAGGGGTCGTCGCCGACGACCCCTTCGGCAGGCGGCTGCCTCAAGGAGATTCGCCATGCCTAGCAGGACTGCTCAACCAGGGCCCATCGTCATCCTCAGCCATATCGTCCACCTCGCGGTCACCGAGGGCTTCTTGCCCGCGGCGCTCAAGCGTGGCCAGCCGCTGCTGCTGATCACCGATCAGGCCCAGGAACACCGCCGGCAACTCGCCGCCACGGCACTGCCAGGCGCAGGCGTGCAGGTCCTGGAGTGCGACGTGTTCAACCCGCTGGCGGTGGTCGAGCTGCTCAACGCCCACGGCCTGCGCCCGGCGGCGGTGTTTTCCAATAGCGATCATCTGCAGACCGCCGCCGCGCTGGTCGCCGAGCTGTTCGACTGCCCCGGCAAGGATTGGCGGCTGTGCTACGCGGCCAAGAACAAGGCGGCGATGCGCGAACGCCTGCAACGCCTGGGCCTGCCCTGCCCCTGGTTCCAGGTGCTGACGCCGGGCGCCGCGCTGCCGGCCGACGCCCCTTACCCGCTGGTGGCCAAACCGCGCGAAGGGGTCGCCAGCCTGGACGTGCGCCTGTGCCATGACGCCATCGAGCTGGCCGGCTATTGCGCAGGCTTCTGGCAGCAGCAGCCCGGTCGCAGCCTGCTGCTCGAGGCCTACCTCGAGGGCCCGCTGTTCACCCTGGAGACCCTTGGTGACGGGCACGGCCTGCAGGCCATCGGCGGCTTCGACGTCAGCCTGTCGCCGGCGCCGCACTTCGTCGAGCTGGCCGCGCGCTGGAACGGCCCGGTCAGCCGTGCCCAGCGCAGCGCGGCGCTGGCCCAGGTCGCCGCGTTCGGCATCAACTTCGGCGCCTGCCACAGCGAATTCATCCTCACCGCCGAGGGCCCGGTGCTGGTGGAGATCAACTACCGCAGCATCGGCGACGGCCGCGAGTTCCTCCTCGACCGGCTGCTGCCGCAGGGCTGGTTCGACGTCATCCTCGCCCTGCACCTGGGTGAACCGCTGCAGGCGCAGGCCGGCAGTGACCAGGCGGCCCTGGTGCACTACCTGCTCGCCGACAAGCCGGGGCGGGTGCAGCGGGCGGCCGCCAGCGTCGCCCGCGAGCAGGACGGCCACTGGCTCGACTACCGCGCCCTGCGCGCGGTCGGCGACGAGGTTCGCCTGAGCCATTCGAACAAGGACTACCTCGGCGTGCTGCGTCTGATCGCCCCGGATGCGGCCAGCCTCGAGGCGCACTTCGCCGCGGCCCTCGCCGACCTGCACTGGGAGCTGGTATGAACGCTAGCCTGCGCGACTCCGACCAGGCCGCCATCGGCCAACGCATCATCGACTGCTGTCTGCGCGAGGACATTCGCGCCCTGCTCAGCCGCGGCCAGGCGCAGCCGTTGCCGGTCGAGCTGGCCAGGCACTGGCCGCAGCCCGCGGCGCCGCTGTGGCTGCGCATCAGCCACCTGATCGACGGCGAACTCTGGCTGCCGGTGCGCCGCGGCGGCGCCCTGCAGCCACTCAGCGCGCTCGGCGACGCCTGGCTGGTGCGGGTGGCTGACCAGGTTCGGCTGCAGCGCGGCTACGCGACCTGGCTGGAACACCTCGGCGCCGGGCTGGACAGCGCCAGCCGGCGCCTGTTCGACGCCTATCGCGAGGAGGCCGACTGCGCGGTGGCGCACCGCGCGCTATGCCGCGCCGCCTACCGGCAGCAGGCGGCAAGCCTGGGCAAGCTGCTCGACCTCGCCGACTGGGGCCAGCGCCTGCTCGGCATCGACCGCCTGGCCAGCTACCTCGACCACCCCTTCTATCCCACCGCGCGGGCCAAGAGCGGCTTCGACGAGGCGGCACTGCAAGCCTATGCGCCGGAATTCGCCCCACGCTTCCAGCTGCACTGGCTGGCCCTGCCGCGCAGTGCGGTGCAGCTGAGCAGCGCGCCGCCAGCGGGCTGGCCGAGCCTCGAGCAACTGGGTTTGCCGAGTGCCCTGGCGAGCAGCCATGCGCTGCTGCCGGTGCACCCGCTGACCTGGGCCGAACTCGAGGCCCACGGCCTGCCCGAGGGCGCGATCAGGGCGCCGCTGACGGCGCTGGAAGTGCAGCCGACCCTGTCGGTGCGCACCCTGGCGCTGGTCGAGCAGCCCGACCTGCATATCAAGCTGCCGCTGCTGGTGCGCACCCTCGGCGCGCGCAACCTGCGCCTGATCAAGCCCAGCACCCTGTACGACGGCCACTGGTTCCAGACCTGCCTGCAGGCCCTGGCCGCGCGCGATCCGCAACTGGGTCGACGCTACCTGCACGTGGATGAACAGCATGGCGGGCACGTGGCCGAGCACGCTCACCTGGCCTATATAGTGCGCCGCTATCCCGGCGCGCTGAGCGCCGCCACCCTGGTGCCGGTGGCCGCCCTGGCCAGCCCGCTGGGCGACGGCCGGCTGTTTGTCCAGCAACTGATCGAGCGCTTCCATGGCGGCGACCTGCAACGCTGGCTGGACGACTACCTGGAGCTGCTGCTGCAGGTGCACCTGCGCCTGTGGCTGGGCTACGGCATCGCCCTGGAGGCCAATCAGCAGAACGCCGTGCTGATCTTCGAGACCGGCCAACCACTGCGCCTGTTGATGAAGGACAACGACTCGGCGCGGCTGTGGCCGGAGCGCTTCGCCGCCGCCTGCCCGGACCTGGCGCAATGGCCCGCGGCATTGCGCGATGCGCGCATCCGCGTCGACGGCTGCCAGGCCCTGGCGGAGATGTTCTGCACCATCACCCTGCAACTCAACCTGGTCGCGCCGCTGGAGGCCATCGCCGAGGCCGGCCTGGCGCCGCGCACGCAGCTCTACGCCAGCCTGCGCGAGCAACTCCACGCCTGCCTCGAGCAACTCGAGCGCGAAGGCCTGCCCTGCGCCGAGGCCCGGCGCTTTCTGCTCGACAGCCCCTACCTGCCGGTGAAATACCTGCTCAGCGCCGGCAGCCTGCTGAGCAAGGAGCACTGCGGCGCCGCCGACATCAACAAGTTCTACGGCTACAGCGCGGCGAACTTCCTGCTGGAGGCGCCATGCAGCGCCGACTGATCGCCAGCGTCCTGCTTGGCCACTACCTCTCGGCGTTCACCGCCCTGGGCATTCCGCTGTTCATGCCGCGCATCCTTGCCGACCTGGCGCCGGATGCGCCGGCCTGGAGCATCGGCGTGCTGTTCGTCCTGCCGACCCTGTGCACCGCCCTGGCGGCGCCGCTGTGGGGGCATTTCGCCGATCGTCACGGTTGCCGCCTGTCGCTGTTGCGCGCCCATGCCGGGCTGTTCGCCGGCTTCCTGCTGGCCGGCTTCAGCCCCAGCCTGGAGCTGTTCGTCCTGGCGCTGATCATTCAGGGCGGCTTCGGCGGCGCCATGGCGGCCTCCAACGCCTACCTGGCGACACAACTGGCCGAGGGCGAGCTGTCGCGGACGCTGAACTGGACCCAGTACTCGGCGCGCCTGGCCTTGATCAGCGGGCCGATCCTGCTCGGCCTGCTCACGGCCCAGGGCCTGGGCATCGAGCTGTATCGCTACCTGGCCTGGCTGCCGCTGCTGGCGTTCGCGCTGATTCTGCCGTTGCCGGCCGATACGCCGCAGCACAAACCGGGCACCGCCACGGCGCCGGGGCGCCTGGCCGAGCTGCCGGCAGATCTGCTGCGCCTGCTCGGGGTGCAGTTCCTGTTCAGCTTCGCCATGGTGGTGACCCTGCCCTACTTCATTCCCTACGGCGAAAGCCTGGGGCTCGCCAACGACGCGCTGATCGGCCTGCTCTACAGCCTGCCGCATCTGGTCTACCTGCTCGCCCTGCCCTGGGCGCAGCGGCAGAGCGCCAACACCCTGGTCGCCGGCCTGCTGCTGCTGGCCCTGGGCAATGCCCTGCAGTTCTTCTGCGACCAGGCGCAGTGGCTCTTCGCCCTGCGCCTGCTCAGCGGCGCCGGCATGCTGCTCGGTTTCGTCGGCCTGCACCGTTGCCTCAGCCAGCGTCGCCGCCAGGGCGTCGCCGGGCGCCTGTTCGGCTGGTTCGATGCCAGCGGCAAATGGGCCGGCACCAGCGCCGGCCTCGCGGCCGGCCTGGCCAGCCAGCACTACGGTAACGCCTCACCCTTCCTCGTCGCCTGTGTGGCCGCTTGCGCGGCACTGTTGTTGGCGCGTCCGTTAGTCCTACTGTCACGGGAGCTTCCAGCATGAGCCTTGCACCGAACACCCTGTCCCTGCGCGAGCACGCCCTCGACGGCGACGCCCAGCGTCACGCCATCGAAAGCCTGCTCAACTGTTACCTGCGCGAATACGCCCTGCCCCGCGGCGAAGCGGACCTCGACAGCCACGCCGAGGACCTGCCGATGAGCCTGCGCCAGCGCCCCGGACGCTGCGTCTGCATCCGCCTGCCACAAGGCGCGCGGCTGGTGCTGCGTGCCGAGCACGCCAGCGTGCTCGGTCGCTGCCGCTTCGTCTGCGCGCCCTATCTGAAGCGCCACGGCCAGGGCTGGCGCCCACTCGATGCCGGCGAGCTGGCGCGCCTGCTGCTGGCCCCGCTCAACGGCCCGGAGCGTCACGGCGAACTGCTGCAGCAGATCGACAACAGCCTGCAGATCACCCGCACCTTTCTGCGCCACGCCGGCGCGGCCAACCAGGCCACCGGCGACAGCCTGCTGGCCTCGGAGCAGCACCAGATCTGGGGTCATGCCCTGCACCCGACGCCGAAGAGCCGCGAAGGCGTGTCCCAAGCCGACCTGCTGGCCTGCTCGCCGGAAGTCGGCGCACAGTTCGCCCTGCACTGGTTCCGCGTCGATCCGGCGCTGATCCGCCACCAGGGCCAGGACCCGCGCGCGGCGCTGCGCCAGCTCTGCGGCCGCGACGACCTCTACCCCTGCCACCCCTGGGAAGTCGAACGCGTGCTGGCCGACCCGCTGGTCCGGCGCGCCCGACAGCTCGGCCTGCTCGAGCACCTGGGGCAACAGGGCCTGGCCCTGTACCCGACCTCCTCGGTGCGCACCCTCTATCACCCCGAGCTGGCCTACTTCCTCAAGTTCTCGGTGCATGTCCGCCTGACCAATTGCGTGCGCAAGAACGCCTGGTACGAACTGGACAGCGCGGTGGCCCTGACTCAGCTACTGAGGCCGTTGATGGACGAATTGACCGAGCTGCAGCCGGGCTTCGCGCTGATGCCCGAACCGGCGGCCAGCAGCCTCGACCTGAGCGCCCTGGGCAGCCCGGAACAGGCCCGCGAAGTCACCGAATGCTTCGGCATTCTCTACCGCCAGAACCTCGACGCGGCCTGCCGCCAACGCTACCGGCCACAGGTGGCGATGGCGCTGTTCACCTGGACCCTGGACGGCCATAGCGTCTGCCAGGCCCTGGTGCAGCGCTATGCCGCGCGGTGCGGCGTCGACTACCCCGAAGCCGCCCGGCGCTGGCTCGCCGGCTATGCCGAACAATTGCTCGGCGGCGTGCTGCATTGCCTGTTCCGCCGCGGCGTGGTGCTCGAACCGCACCTGCAGAACACCCTGCTCGGCTTCGACGCCAACGGCCTGCCCTGCCGGGTGTGGATTCGCGACCTCGAAGGCAGCAAGCTGGTGCCCGAGCACTGGACGCCCGAGCAACTCGGCCACCTCGGCGAACGCACCCGCGCTTCGCTCTATTACGACGCCGACAAGGCCTGGAAACGCGTGGCCTATTGCGCGCTGGTGAACAACCTGGGCGAGGCAATCTTCCACCTGGCCGGCAGCGACGCCGACCTGGAGAAACGCCTGTGGCGGCAGATCGCCGAACTGCTCGAGCTGCAATGCCAGCAGCTCGGCGACCCGCCCGCCTTACGTGAGCTGTGCGCCGGCGCGCCGCTGCCGAGCAAGGAAAACTTCATGACCCGCCTGCTGCTGCGCGCCGACCGCGAAGCCGGCTACACCGCCCTGCCCAACCCGCTGACCGCCGCGCGCCTGGGGCAACGCCCATGAGCCTGCCACCACGGATCGACCAGGCCATCGCCCGCTTGCGCGCCGAGCAACAGGAGCCGCTGTGCGCCTACCTCTACGACCTCGAGGCGCTGGCCGCGCATGCAGGTGCCATGCGCGCCCTGCTGCCGGCCAACTGCGAGCTGTTCTATGCCGCCAAGGCCAACCCCGAGGCGCCGATTCTGCACACCCTGGCGCCGCTGGTCGACGGCTTCGAGGCGGCCTCCGGCGGCGAGCTGCGCTGGCTGTATCAGCATTGCCCAGAGCAGCCTTTGATCTTCGGCGGCCCCGGCAAGCTCGACAGCGAACTGGCGGCCGCCATGGACTGCGGCGTCGAGGCCTTGCATGTCGAGAGCCTCAACGAACTGCGCCGCCTGGCGCACATCGCCGCCGCCCAGGGTCGGCGTGCGCCGGTGCTGCTGCGGCTCAACCTGAAGCTCGCCGAGGCGCCGGACAGTCGCCTGGTGATGGGCGGCAAACCCACCCCCTTCGGCTTCGACGAGGCGGCGCTGAGCGAGGCGCTGGCGCTGCTGCGCGAGGCGCCCTGGCTGGAACTCAAGGGCCTGCACTTCCACCTGCTGTCCCACCAGCTGGATGTCAGCGCCCACCTGCAGTTGATCCGCAGCTATATGCGCAGCTTTCGCGCGCTGTGCGCGGCGCATCGACTCTCGTTGTCGCTGCTCAACGTCGGCGGCGGCATGGGTATCGACTATCAGGACGCCCGGCGCTCGTTCGACTGGCCGCTGTTCTGCCAGGGCTTGCGCCAACTGATCGACGAGGAGGACATGGGCGCGGTGCGCATCCGCTTCGAGATCGGCCGCTTCATCAGTGCGGCCTGCGGCTACTACCTGATGCAGGTGCTGGACATCAAGCGCAACCACGGCCAGTACTTCGCCATTGGCCGTGGCGGCACCCACCACTTCCGTACCCCGGCGGCACAGGGCCACGACCATCCTTTCCTGGTGGTGCGCGGCGAGCGGCCGGCGCAGATCGTCGATCAGCCAGTGACCCTGGTCGGCCAGCTCTGCACGCCCAAGGACGTGCTGGCCAGCCAGCAGCCGGTGGCCGAACTGGCGGTGGGCGACCTGCTGGTCTTTCCCCTGGCCGGGGCCTATGCCTGGAATATCTCGCATCGTGACTTCCTGATGCACGAGCCACCGACGATGGTGTTTGTCTAGACGAAAAAAAGCCCCGATGTGCCGGGGCTCGAGGAGGGAATGCGCCAGGGTGTGGCGCATCCCGGGGAAGCTGGGCGTCAGACCAGGCTCATCAGCGCCTCGCGGCTGAACGGCAGGATGTCGCCTTCGCGGCCATCGCGCACCTTCACCGCCCAGTCCGGGTCGACCAGCAGGGCGCGGCCGACGGCCACCAGGTCGAATTCCTGCTGGTTCAGGCGATCCAGCAGCTTCTCCAGGCTGGCCGGCTGAGCCACCTTGTCGGTGTTGACCATGAACTGCAGGAACTCGCCATCCAGGCCGACACTGCCGACGGTGATGGTCGGCTTGCCGGTGAGCTGACGGGTCCAGCCGGCCAGGTTGAGCTCGGAGCCTTCGAACTCCGGTTCCCAGAAACGCCGGGTCGAGCAGTGGAAGATGTCCACCCCGGCCGCGGAGAGCGGCTTGAGGAAGGCCTCCAAAGCCTCCGGGGTCTGCACCAGGCGGGCGCTGTAGTCCTGCTGCTTCCACTGCGAGAAGCGGAAGATGATCGGGAAGTCCGGTCCGACCGCGGCGCGCACCGCCTGGATCAGCTCGATGGCGAAGCGCGAACGCTGGGCCAGGTCGCCACCATACTCGTCGCTGCGCTGGTTGCTGCCTTCCCAGAAGAACTGGTCGATCAGGTAGCCGTGGGCGCCGTGGATCTCCACCCCGTCCATGCCGATGCGCTGGGCATCCCTGGCGGCCTGGGCAAAGGCGGCGATGACCTCCTGGATGTCGTCCTTGCTCATGCCGTGGACCACCACCTTGCCGTCCTTGAGCTTCTCGCTCGGGCCATAGCCCGGCACGCTGGCGTCCGGCTCGGTGCCGAGCTTGCGCACGTTGCCCACGTGCCACAGCTGCGGGACGATCTTGCCGCCCTCGCCGTGCACCGCCTCGACCACCTTCTGCCAGCCGGCCAGGGCATCCTCGCCGTAGAAGCGCGGCACGTTCGGGTAGCCGTTGGCCGCCTTGTGCCCGACCGTGGTGCCTTCGGTGACGATCAGGCCGACCCCGGCCGCCGCACGGCGACGGTAGTACTCGACGACCTTGCTGTTGGGCACGCCGCCCGGCGAGAAGGAGCGGGTCATCGGCGCCATGACCACGCGGGTCGGCAGCTCCAGGGCGCCAAGGCTGAAGGGTTGGAACAGGGCTTTTACCGGGGCGTTCATCGTCACTCCTCTGGACCGGCCAGGCGACCGGTCGTCTCATCGAATGGGTTAAAAAAAATCAGGCCCGCAGCAGGCGCTGCAAGCGCAGCATGAAGTCGTCCAGGGCGCGGGTACTGTTCGACACCTTCAGCCGTGTCAGGGCGCCCTGCCAGGCATTGGCGACAAAGCTCGCCAGGTTGGCGCAGTCCTCGTCAGCGGCCAGTTCACCGGCGGCCTGGGCCTGTTCGAGGCATTGCTGGAGGATGTCCGCCGAACGCTGCAGGATGGCATCGACCTGCGCGCCAAGGGTCGGCGACAGCTCGGCCATCTCGAAGCTCAGGCTGCCGATGAAGCAGTGGTACTCGAGCTTCTCCTGGCGGGCGAAATGCTCCACCAGCTCGGCGTAGTAGGCGACGATGCGCTGACGCGGGCTCAGCGCGGCATTCGCCAGGGCCTGGGCGTAGCGCTGCAAGCGCGGTTCGTAGACCTGCTGCAGGGCCTGCACCGCGAAGTCTTCCTTGCTGGCGAAATAGTGGTAGAAGGAGCCCTTGGGCACCCCCGCCGCCTGGACGATCTCCTGCACGCCGGCGCCGTGATAGCCCCTGCGGGTCATCACCTCGGCGCCTTTGGCGAGTATCAGGTCACGCTTGTCGAGTCGCTGGTTGGTTTTCATGGCGGCAACCATATGACCGGTCGTCTCGCCCGCCCAGTACTATTGATCGCGGTGATCGGGGATCAAAACCAGCGCCTGCCGCAGGGGGCCACGGGCGCAGGCGCATCAGTCGGCCAAGCCCAGCGAATCGCGCGACAGCGCCGGCGCTACAGATGTGCTGCAGCGCGGCGCGCGGGCCAAGGGCGCGAAGCGATCAGCCCAGGGCCTTCTCGATCGCCTGGATCAGCGCCGGATCATCCGGCGCGGTACGCGGCGAGAAACGCGCCAGCACCCGCCCATCGCGGCCGACCAGGAACTTCTCGAAGTTCCAGGTGATATCGCCGGGAAACTCCGCGCCTTCACCGGCCAGCAGACGATACAGCGGATGCCGGCCGGGGCCATTGACCTCCAGCTTGCTGCCCAGCGGGAAGGTCACCCCGTAGTTCAGGCTGCAGAAGCTGCGAATCGCCTCTTCGTCGTCCGGCTCCTGGGCAGCGAACTGGTTGCACGGCAGCCCCAGCACGCTGAAGCCCTGCCCGCGGTATTGCTGGTAGAGCTTTTCCAGGCCGGCGTATTGCGGGGTCAGGCCACACTTGGAGGCTACGTTGACCACCAAGAGCAGTTGCCCCTTGAAAGGCGCCAGGGGCAGATCCTGACCATCCAGCGCACGTAGATTGAGCTCGTGGAACGCACTCATGACTCACTCCGCAAGACCGCGACAATTTTCATACGGGGATAAAAAAGGCGCCTGTTGAAGGCGCCTTTCTTCGCTACTGAGCTTAGCAGTCGCCGGTGCATTTGCTACGACCACAAGTCGATTTGCCCATGCACCGAGGACCCGGCCAATCAGTGGTGGTGACCACCTTCGCCATGGATGTGACCGTGGGCCACTTCCTCTTCGCTGGCATCGCGCACGTCGACCACCTTGACCTTGAAGTTCAGGCGCTGACCGGCCAGCGGGTGGTTGCCGTCGACGATCACGTCGTCGCCGTCCAGTTCGCGAATGGTGACGATCTGCATGCTGCCGTCCGGGCCGGAAGCATGGAACTGCATGCCGACTTCCAGTTCGTCGACGCCTTCGAACATGGAGCGATTGAGGGTGGCGACCAGCTCGGCGCTGTATTCGCCGTAGGCGTCTTCCGGCTCGATGGACACCTCCAGTTCGTCGCCGGCCTGCTTGCCGAGCAGGGCTCTTTCCAGGCCGGCGATGATGTTGCCGGCACCGTGCAGGTACACCAGCGGAGCGCCGCCAGCAGAGCTGTCGATCACCTCACCGGCATCGTTGGTCAGGGTGTAGTCGATGGAGACGGCCTTTTTGACGGCGATCAGCATGGGGCGGGACCTTTTGCTTGAGAAGAATGAACGAACAAGTTTAACCAAGGGGGCGCGCGAAAGCGAACCGAGCCCTGACAGACGGCCCGGTCAGGTGTGACCCGGTCAGGCCTGGCGCAGCCAGGCCGCGCCTGCTTGACTTCCGTCAGGACGACGAGGGCCAGGGGGTGGCACTATTGTCCTGCGCTCACAGCCGGCGCCTGCGTTACCAGCCCCCCGGGCAGGCGCACACTCCGGGTGCCCGATCGCGCACAACCTCATCCACAACTCGGCCGCCCCTTCAGCTGCGGCCGGTGCGCCGCCAGCGATACAGCGACAGCGTGCGACACAGACAAGGAGCGGTAAATGCCGGCACGCAACATCCTGGTCATCAACTGCGGCAGTTCGTCGATCAAGTTCGCCCTGGTCAACGAAGCCCATTCGCAGTTTGCCCTGAGTGGCCTGGCCGAGCGCCTCGGCCATCACGATGCGGTCCTGCACTGGCAACGCGGCGGCGAGCGCGACAGCCTGATGATCCCCAGCGGCGACCACCGCACCGCCCTCGCCCAACTGCTGCCGCTGGTGCAGGCCGCCGCGGGCGGCAAGCTGCACGGCATCGGCCATCGGGTGGTGCATGGCGGCGAACACTTCACCACGGCCAGGCGCCTGGACCCGGCGGTCATGCAGGCGATACGCGCCACCATCCCGCTGGCCCCGCTGCACAACCCGGCCAACCTGCAGGGTATCGAGGCGGCGCTGAAGCTGTTCCCCGACCTGCCGCACGTCGCGGTGTTCGACACCGCCTTCCACCAGACCCTGCCCGAGCATGCCTACCGCTACGCCCTTGCCGAATCGCTGTACCGCGAGCATGGCGTGCGCCGCTATGGCTTTCACGGTACCAGTCACCGCTTCGTCAGCCAGCGTGGTGCCGAACTGGCCGGCCTGTCGGTGGGCGACAGCAGCTGGCTGGTGGCCCACCTCGGCAACGGCTGCTCCACCTGCGCCGTGGTCAACGGCCAGAGCCGCGACACCAGCATGGGCCTGACGCCGCTGGAGGGCCTGGTGATGGGCACCCGCAGCGGCGATGTCGACCCCAACCTGCACGGTCACCTGGCCCGCGTCCTGGGCTGGAGCCTGGAGCGGATCGACACCCTGCTGAACAAGGAAAGCGGCCTGCTGGGGCTGTCCGGCCTGTCCAACGACATGCGCAGCCTGGAGCAGGCCCGCGCCCAGGGCCATGCCGGTGCGGCGATCGCCATCGAGGTGTTCTGCTACCGTCTGGCCAAATCGCTGGCGGCCATGAGCTGCGCGCTGCCACACCTGGACGGGCTGATTTTCACCGGCGGCATCGGCGAGAATTCGCCCCTGGTGCGCAGCAAGACCCTGGCCCACCTGTCGCTGCTCAACCTGGCGCTGGACAAGCACGCCAACGCCCGCACCATCGGCGGCGTCGCCGGCGCCATTCATGCCCCCGGCCACCCCCGGGTGCTGGTGGTGCCGACCAACGAAGAACGGCAGATCGCCCTGGATACCCTGGCCCTGCTGCACTGAGCAACGCCCGGTTTCTCGACCAAGCCCCTCATTCAAACACCGCAACCCCGGCGCCGCGCGCCCAAAGGCAGGAAGACGCATGCACACCTTCTTCATTTCACCCACCGGATTCGGCGTCGGCCTCACCTCCATCAGCCTCGGCCTGGTCGGGGCCTTGCAGCGCGCCGGGCTCAAGGTGGGCTTCTTCAAGCCCATCGCCCAGCCCCATCAGGGCGATACCGGCCCGGAGCGCTCCAGCGAGCTGATTGCCCGCACCCATGGCCTGCACTCGCCCATGCCGCTGGCCCTGGCGCATGTCGAGCGCATGCTCGGCGATGGCCAGCTGGACGAGTTGCTGGAGGAGATCATCAGCCTCTATCAGCAAGCCGCCGCCGACAAGGACGTGGTGATCGTCGAGGGCATGGTGCCGACCCGCCAGGCCAGTTACGCCGCCCGGGTCAACTTTCACCTGGCCAAGAGCCTGGACGCCGACGTCATTCTGGTCAGCGCACCGGAGCAGGAGAGCCTCAGCGAACTCTGCGACCGGGTGGAGATCCAGGCACAGATGTTCGGCGGGCCCAAGGACCCGAAAGTGCTCGGGGTGATCCTCAACAAGGTGCGCAGCGAAGACGGCGTCGAGTCCTTCCGCGAACGCCTGGAGGAATTCAGCCCGCTGCTCAGAAGCGACGGCTTCCGCCTGCTCGGCTGCATTCCCTGGCAGGACGAACTGAATGCGCCACGCACCCGCGACATCGCCGAGCTGCTCGAGGCGCGGGTACTCAATGCCGGCGACTATGAACAACGGCGCATGCTCAGGATCATGCTCTGCGCCCGCGCCGTGGCCAACACCGTGCAGCTGCTCAAGCCCGGCACCCTGGTGGTGACCCCGGGCGATCGCGACGACATCATTCTCGCCGCCAGCCTGGCGGCGATGAACGGCATGCCGCTGGCCGGCCTGCTGTTGTGCAGCGACTTCGCCCCGGACCCGCGGATCATGGAGCTGTGCCAAGGCGCCCTGCACAGCGGCCTGCCGGTGATGACGGTGAGCACCGGCTCCTACGACACCGCGACCAACCTCAACCGCCTCAACAAGGAAATCCCGGTCGACGACCGGGAGCGTGCGGAGAAAGTCGCCGACTTCGTCGCCGGCCACATCGACCATGACTGGCTGCGCGCGCGCTGCGGCACGCCACGCGAACTGCACCTGTCGCCCTCGGCGTTTCGCTACCAGCTGGTGCAACGGGCCAAGGCAGCGGACAAGCGCATCGTCCTGCCCGAGGGCGACGAGCCGCGCACGGTGAAGGCGGCCGCCATCTGCCAGGCCCGCGGCATCGCCCGCTGCGTGCTGCTGGCCAAACCGGAAGCCGTACAGGCGGTGGCCCAGGCCCAGGGCATCGAACTGCCGCCGGGGCTGGAAATTCTCGACCCGGACCTGATCCGCGCGCGCTATGTCGAGCCAATGATCGGCCTGCGCAAGGGCAAGGGGCTCAATGCCCCGATGGCCCTGGCCCAGCTGGAGGACAACGTGGTGCTCGGCACCATGATGCTGGCCCTCGACGAGGTCGACGGCCTGGTGTCCGGCGCCGTGCACACCACCGCCAACACCATTCGTCCGGCCCTGCAGCTGATCAAGACCGCACCGGGCTACAACCTGGTGTCCTCGGTGTTCTTCATGCTGCTGCCCGACCAGGTGCTGGTCTACGGCGATTGCGCGGTCAACCCCGACCCGAACGCCGAGCAGCTGGCGGAAATCGCCCTGCAGAGCGCCGCCTCGGCCAACGCCTTCGGCATCGACCCGCGGGTGGCCATGCTCAGTTACTCCACCGGTGACTCGGGCAGCGGCGAGGAAGTGGAGAAGGTCCGCGCCGCCACCCGCCTGGCCAGGCGCCTGGCCCCCGACCTGCAGCTGGACGGCCCCTTGCAGTACGACGCGGCAACCATCGACAGCGTCGCCCGGCAGAAGGCGCCGAACAGTCCGGTGGCCGGCCGCGCCACGGTGTTCGTGTTCCCCGACCTGAACACCGGCAACACCACCTACAAGGCGGTGCAGCGCAGCGCCGACTGCGTCAGCGTCGGGCCCATGCTGCAGGGGCTGCGCAAGCCGGTGAACGACCTGTCGCGCGGCGCCCTGGTCGACGACATCGTCTACACCATCGCCCTGACCGCGATCCAGGCGGCCAATCCGCCCCGGCTTGGTGAGGCGTCGACCTAGCGACCGCGCCGGCGGCGGGGCGAGCGCCCGCCGCGTGACCAGGCAGTCAGCCATGGCACTTGCCGTCCGTTGCCCAGGCGCTACCCTTGGCGCCGAGCGAGCCGTGGAGCACTACCACGGGCTTTCAACGACCCGGGGCACACGCCCCTCTTTAGCGGAGGCGCCTGCCCCCATGCTGCACTTTCTCCCCGCCCCCCTGCGCGGCCTGCTGGGTGCCAGCCTGCTGGCCCTGAACACCCTGTTCTGGTGCTGGCCGCTGTTTGCCGTGACCCTGCTCAAGGTCTGCCTGCCGTTTGCCGCCGCGCAGCGCCTGTGCGCCTGGCTGATGAACGTGATCCATGAAGCCTGGATCAGCGGCAACAAGGGCTGGATGAACCTGGTGGGCAAGACCCGCTGGCGGGTCGAGGGCCTGCAGGACCTCGATTACCAGCACTCCTACCTGGTCACCAGCAATCATCAGAGCTGGGTCGACATCCTGGTGCTGCAGTACCTGCTGAACCGACGCATCCGTCCGCTGAAGTTCTTTCTCAAGCAGGAGCTGATCTGGGTACCGGTGATCGGCCTGTGCTGGTGGGCCCTGGGCTTTCCCTTCATGAAGCGCTATTCCAAGGCCTACCTGGCCAAGCACCCGGAGAAGCAGGGTAAGGACCTGCAAACCACCCGACGCACCTGCGCCAAGTTTCGCGGCCATCCGGTGGCCATCTTCAACTTCCTCGAAGGCACCCGCTTCACCCCGGCCAAGCACGCCGCGCAGCAGTCGCCCTTCCAGCACCTGCTCAAGCCCAAGGCCGGTGGCATCGCCTTCGTGCTCGATGCCATGGGCGAACAGCTGCACAGCATCGTCAACGTCACCATTCACTACCCGCAAGGCAACCCGGGCTTCTGGGCCCTGCTGAGCGGCGAGGTCGACGAGGTGCAGGTGACGCTGCGCACCCTGCCCATACCCGCCGACTTCGTCGGACGCAATTACGACCAGGACGAAGCCTATCGCCTGAGTTTTCAACGCTGGGTCAACCAGCTGTGGCAGGCCAAGGACGCCGAGCTGGCCGGCCTGCATCACTCGGGCGAACGGCAGCGATAGCCTCCACCCTCTCGATCAGGCCTGTCCGCGGGGATCCTTGCCAGCGGGCAGGTCGGCCCAGTCCAGCTGCGCCGGGAACGCCAGTGCCGTGGCTGCCGGCAACCCGGGTGCGACCAGAAACCCCTGCATGACCGGGCACCGATGAGCCACCAGCCAGTCGCGCTGTGCCAGGGTCTCCACCCCTTCGGCGATGACCTCCAGCCCCAGGTTGCGGCCCAGGTCGATGATGGTGCTGACCACGGCAGCATCACGCGGCGAATCGAGCATATTGGCGATGAACAGGCGGTCGATCTTCAGGGTGTCCAGCTCGAAATGGCGCAAGTACGCCAGCGACGAGTAGCCGGTACCGAAGTCGTCGATGGCGATCTTCACCCCCAACAGGCGTAACTGGCGCAGCTGTTCCTGGGTCGTTTCCAGGTGCTGCATCAAGGCCCCCTCGGTCACCTCCACCTCCAGCTGCGCCGGGTCGATCTGGTACTCGTCCAGCACCCGGCGCAAGTCGTCGACCAGTTGCGGCATGCCGAACTGCACCGGGCTGACATTGAGGCTGAGCACCAGTTGCTCGCCGAACTGCCGGCTCAGGCGCTGGCACTGCTGCACGCCCTGGGCGAAGATCCAGTCGCCCAGACGGTTGATCAGGCGGGTTTCCTCCAGCAAGGGGATGAACACCCCCGGGGCCACGGTGCCGGCGACCTTGTGCTGCCAGCGCAGCAGGGCCTCGAAGCCGCGCAAGCGGCCGCTGTCGAGGTATACCTGGGGCTGGTAGAGCAGGACGAAGTCATCCTGCTCGATGGCGGTGCGCAGGCTCTCCTCCAGCATCAACCGCGAGCGCGCCCGACCGTTCATTTCCGGCGAGAAGAAGCGGTATTGTTGACGCCCCGCACGCTTGGCCTCGTACATGGCCATATCCGCGGCACGCAGCAGGCTTTCCACCGTCTGCCCGCACTCGGGGTAGCAGGCTATGCCGATACTGGCGCCCACGGTGACATCCACGCCGTTCAGGCAGTGGCGTACCGACACCTGCTCGATCAGTTTCTCGGCCACCCGCGCCGCGTCCTCCGGATGCCCCAGGCTGTCGAGCAAGGCGGTGAACTCATCACCGCCCATGCGCGCCAGGGTGTCATAGGGGCGCATGCTGCCCTTGAGCTGTTCGCCCACCTGGCGCAGCAGCTGGTCGCCGGCGCCGTGCCCCAGCGAATCGTTGATCCGCTTGAATCCATCGAGATCGAGATAGAGCACCGCCAGGCGCTGATCGTTGCGCTGGATCCGGGCAAGCGCCGCTTCCATGGCCTGATGGAAGCCGCGTCGATTGAGCAGGCCGGTCAGCGGATCGGTGACCGCCAGCGACTCCAGCTGAGCATGCAGGCTGCGCACCACCGACATGTCTAGAGCGATTACCACCATGGCATGTTGCAGCTTGGGCAAGGGCGAACAGGACAGCGCCACCGGCACCCCCTCGCCATTGCCGGCGCGCAGGCTCGCCTCATGCAGGCGATAGGTCTCGTGGCGCCGCCAATGCCGGTAGAACTCGGACATCCGCCAGTCACCCTCGACCACCGGGCTAAGCAGGTGGGACAGCAGCGCGCTGCCCTCCAGGTCGCTGACCGCACAGCCAAGCATCTGCGCCATGGCCGGGTTGGCGAAGCGAATCAGGCCATCTTCGCCGACCACCATGATGCCTTCCGCGGCATTGTCCAACACCGAGGCATTGAATGCCCGGGCGCTGTCCAGTTGCCGGGTCAGGTGCAGCAGCTCGCTGCGGTTGCGCTCATGGTCGAGCAACGAATGGATCTTGCGCCGCAGCACCTCGGGATCGAACGGCTTCAACATGAAATCCACGGCGCCACTGGCATAGCCCTCGAGCACTGCATCCTCGCTCTGGGCGATGGCCGAGACGAAGATGATCGGAATGAACCGCGTGCGGGGATTGCCGCGCATCAGCCGGGCCACTTCGAAGCCGTCCATGTTCGGCATCTGCACATCCAGCAGCACCAGGCCCACGTCCTCCTCGAGCAGGCATTGCAGCGCCGCCTCACCCGAGCCGACGCAGCGCACCTGCCAGTCGCCGCCCTCGAGCAATGCCTGCATGGCTTCGAGGTTTTCTGCACGGTCATCCACCACCAACAGCGTCTGGGTGCCTTTATCAGCCTTAGCCTGCGCCTGTGCCATGTCCATCTCCCGCGTTGCTGGCGACGATCTGCAACTGCTCCAGCAGTCGTGTTCGACCGGTTCCTGTGAGTCCGCCCTGGCCTTGCATGCGCCATTGCTCAGGGTAGTTCATCGAGCGCTGGCGCCCCTTCACTCGGCGGATCAATCAGCCATCGACCCAGCATGCCCAGCAGCTCATCGCGACTGACCGGCTTGGCCAGGTAGTCATCGGCGCCAGCGTCCAGGCATTTCTCCCGATCGCCCTTCATCGCATGGGCGGTCAGGGCGATGATCGGTATCGCGCAGCCCTGCTCATCCTTGAGCAACCGGGTCGCGGTGTAGCCGTCCATGGTGGGCATGGCCATATCCATCAGGATCAGGTCGAAATCGCCCTGCTGATAGCAGGCGATGGCCTCCATCCCGTCTTGCGCGGTGCTGACCCTGAGCCCGGCCTCGTCGAGCAGCGCGCTCAGGGCGTAGACATTGCGCACATCATCGTCCACCAGCAGCACATGCCGGCCGTCGAGGTGACTGAGCGCTTGCTCCGCTGGCGGTGCCAGTTGCCGATCCGGTTCGCGCACACTGCCAAGGAATCCCTGCACCGCCAGGCCCAGAGCGCGCATGTCGTCGCCGTGTTTGCGCACCACCACCGCGCTGTAGCGACGCAGCCGCTGCAGGGTCTGCTGGGTCACGTCCACCCCGGTGTTGATCACCACCCGGGTGCCATTCAGCGGTCGCTGGCGCTCGAGGCATTCGAGCAATTCGAAACCGTCCTGATCGGGCAGGTCGAGATCGATCACCAGGGCGGCGAAATGCCCCTGGGAATAGGCCGCCAGCGCCTCCCTGGCATCGGCGCTGGCGACCACGTCGAAGCCCAGCTGACGCAGATTGCCGCGGTAATACTCACGCTCTACCTCGACGTCCTCCACCAGCAGCAACGAGTGACGCGGCGCCTGATCGGCCTGCTGCAGGTCGACGAAAACCTGCTCCAGGTCGGCCCTGGCGATCGGTTTGACCAGGTAGCGGGTACCGTCATCGTTCCAGTCGGCAGGCTGCGGCACGCAGGAAATGATGTGCACCGGTATAGCACGCTGACGATCCTGCTGGCGCAGGCGGCGAAACAGCTGCCAGCCACTGATGTCCGGCAGCAGGATGTCCAGAATCACGGCACAGAAGCGCTCGCTCTGGAGCAGATTGAGCGCCTGACCACCGCTGCGGCAGTGCACGCAGGAAAAACCATGGGCGTGCGCCGCCTCGACGATCACGCTGGCAAAATTGGCGTCGTCCTCGACGATCAACACGCTAGGTCCCGTGCCGCTGCGTTGTGGCTGGGCCGCATCGTCCCCCACCGGCACCTCGGGCAGCTGCTGCAACGGCAAGCTGACGGTAAAGCAGGAGCCCTGCCCCGGTGTGCTTTGCAAGCTGACGTCCCCGCCCAGCGCCTGCGCCAGCTTGCGGGTGATCGCCAGGCCCAGACCGGTCCCGCCGAAACGGCGGCTGGTGGAACCATCGATCTGCTGAAACGCCTGGAAGATCAGTTCATGCTGATCGGCGGCGATGCCGATCCCGCTATCGCGCACACTGAAGTGCAGCTGCTCCTGGCCATCCTCATGGCCGTAAGCAGAACAGGAGACGCTCAGGCTGACCTCACCCTGCTCGGTGAACTTCAGGGCATTGGACAGCAGGTTGCGCAAGATCTGATGCAGGCGCGCGCGATCGCTAAGAATCACCGGCGGGACGCCGGGCTCTACCTGACTGTGCAGATGCAACCTCTTGAGTTCGGCCATCGGCCGCATGCCGGCGTCCAGCTCGACCAGCATTTCCTGCAGGTTCAGCGGCTCGAGCTTGATCTGCATGCGCCCGGACTCGACCTTGGCCAGATCCAGTACGCTGTTGATCAACTGCAACAGGTCGCTGCCGGCCCGATGGACGATATCGGCGTGCTTGGTCTGCTTGGCGGTGAGGTTGCCGGCGCCGTTCTGGCGCAACTGGTCGCTGAGAATCAGGATGCTGTTGAGCGGCGTGCGCAGCTCGTGGGACATGTTGGCGAGGAATTCGGACTTGTAGCGGTTGGCCAGGACCAGCTGCTCGGCCTGGTCGCGCAAGCGCTGCTCGGCCGCCTTGCGCTGGCTGATATCGATGATCACCGCCTGCACCAGGGTGTCCTCGCCACTGTGCAACGGCGACAGACCCACCTCCAGGGGAATCAGGCGACCATCGCGGTGCTGGCCGTACAGGTCGCGATTGCCGCCCATACGGCGCGGCTTGGGATCATCCTGATAGCCTCGACGAAACGGCACATGGCTTTTGCGCAGGTCCAAGGGCAGGAGCATTTCCACCGGTTGGCCGAGCAATTCCTGCCGTGTGTAGCCGAACATCTGCTCGGTCTGCTGGTTGACCATGTTGATCCGGCCCTGGCTGTCGACCAGCACAATGGCATTGGGCGAGGCCTCCACCACCAGGCGGAAGCGCTGCTCGGCCGCCTTACGCTCGCTGATGTCGATGATTACCGCCTGCACCCAGCTCTCCTGGCCGCTACGCAGCGGCGACAGGCCTACTTCCAGGGGAATAAGACGGCCATCGCGATGCTGGCCGAACAGCTCGCGATTGCTGCCCATACGCCGCGGCTCCGGCTTGTCCTGGTAGCCACGGCGCAAGCCGACGTGACCTTCGCGCTGCCCCTGGGGCAACAGTTTCTCCACCGGCTTCCCCAGCAGTTCCTCACGCGGGTAGCCAAACAGCTGCTCGGCCTGCTGGTTGACCATGACGATCCGCCCCCGACTATCGACCAGCACGATGGCATTGGGCGAGGCTTCCACCACCAGGCGGAAACGCTCCTCGCGCTCGCTCAGGGTGCTGGTGGCCAGGCGGCTGGCATACAGCTCGCGATCGCGCAGGTGCAGATAGCCGCCCACCAGCAGGGCCAGCAGGCCGGCGGCGGTCAAGCCCATCCACAGGCTGAAGCTGGTGTTGCGGCGGCCCATGGCGGCCTCGTACTGAGGCGTGCTGGCCACTTCCAGCAACCAGGTACGACCATAGAGGGCAAGCTCCATGGTCTGGCGCAACAGCGGTGCGGAGCCGGTCTGCGGCTCGCCAGGCTGCATGGCGGTCCCCGGCGCCTCGCGATCCTTGAGGGCGATATCGAAGAGGCGGTTCTGGGTGCCGAATATACCGGCCATCAGGTCCTCGACACGGAATGCACCATAGACGTAGCCGAGCGGCAACGCCTGACCGCTCTCATCGCCGCCCGCCGGCTGGCCCGCACGGAACACCGGCAGGTACAGTAGGACCCCGCCCAGCGCATCCAGCTGGGTCTCCTGGCGCAGCGTCACCGGCGCGCTGAGGGTCGCATCACCGCTGCGGCGAGCCCGTTCGATGGCCGCCCGGCGCACCGGCTCGCTGAACATGTCGAATCCCTGAGCGCGCCGGTTTCGCCAATCCAGCGGGCTGATGTAGTCGATCGGCACATACTCCTCGCGCGCCCCCGGCGGGAAGAGCCTATAGTCCTCGCGGCCACCGGCCTTCAAGCCCGCGAGATAGTCATCCAACTGGTCCTTGCCCAGATGACGTGCCCAGCCCAGGGCCATGATCCCCGGATAGCGGTCCTGCAGGCGCAACTGGTCGACGGCCAGGTCCCACTGCGCCAACGAGACCTGCTCGCCCCCCAGCATCAATCCGGCAACGCCACGCAAGACCATTTCGTAGGCACGCATGCGTGCCAGCACGCGCTGGCCGACATCCTGAGCCTCGAGTTTGAAACGCTGGCGGTTCTCCTCGCGGTTACGCGCCTCCAGCGACTGCCATTGCCAGACGATCAGCCCCCCCAGGCCGATCAGCAAGGCCAGGGTCACGCCAATTGCACGCCAGGGTTGGGGAGGGGTTACGCGGGGCTTTTCGTCCATGAACACTCCTGACCGGTTCCTTCTCCAGCAGGGCCACTATGAGCGGCTCGCCACCTGCCGGCATGCCTGCAGAGCATTTTAGTCAGGAATTGATCAGACGGCCCGGGGACGAAAGCAAGTCGACAGACGGCAAAAACCCTGCACACGGCAGGGTTTTCGGCTTGAAACGCTCAATCCCGACTCACATGGGGCGCAGATTGATCTCCACCCGGCGATTCTGCGCGCGGCCTGCTTCGCTGGCATTGCTGGCGATCGGCTGGCTCGGTCCGGCGCCGTAGGCGGAGATCCGTGCGGGGGCCACGCCATTGGCCGTCAGGTAGGAGGCAACGCTCTGTGCGCGGCGGTTGGACAGGTTCTGGTTCAGCTCGAGCGAACCGGTGCTGTCGGTATGACCGACGATGTCGATACCGTTCTTGTCGAACTCCTTGAAGACCAGCAGCAGCGAGTTCAGGGTCGGGTAAAAGCCGCTGGAGATATCCGAGGAATTGCTGGCAAAGGTGATGTTGCCGGGCATGATCAGCTTCAGCTCATCGCCGTTGCGCTGCACCTGCACGCCGGTGCCCTGCAGGGTCTGACGCAGCTTGGCTTCCTGGGTGTCGACATAGTAGCCATAGCCACCACCTGCGGCGCCGCCGACTGCGGCGCCGATCAATGCGCCCTTGGCACGGTCCTTCTTGCTCGAGGTGGCCGCACCGATGACCGCTCCGGTCACCGCGCCAACCCCGCCATAGATGCCTGCTTTTCCGGCTTCGCGCTCGCCGGTGTAAGGGTTGGTGGTACAGCCCGCCAACAGGGCCACGGCAGCTGCCAGGGCAGTCAGGTTACGCCAGTTCTTCATAGATTCTTCCTTAACGGTTGTGCTGGTGTCGGGCATCACCCCGAAACCTTCGAGCCGTTGCATCGGCCGAAGTTCCGCACCAGCTTAACAGGCTGCCTTCCGCGCCAGTGAGATACCAAGCAAAAGCAATGCAACAGGTTGCTACTACTGCCCGCCCGGCAGGGGACGCAGGGTCACCTCGACGCGGCGGTTCTGCGCGCGCCCGCTGGCCGTGGCATTGCTCGCCACCGGCTGATCCGGGCCCATGCCGCGGGTACTCAGGCGCGCCGGCTCGACGCCCTGGGCGATCAGGTAGCTGGCCACGCTCTGCGCACGACGTTGCGACAGGTCCATGTTGTAGCCATGGCTACCGGTGCTGTCGGTGTGGCCGACGATCTCGATGCTGTTCTGGTTGTACTGACGGAAGGAGCTGGCCAGGTTGTTCAGCGGTGCATAGAAGCTGCTGGCGATTTCCGCCGAGTCGGTGGCGAAGGTGATATTGCCCGGCATGATCAACTGAATGACATCGCCCTGGCGCTGCACCTCCACGCCAGTCCCCTGCATGCTGCGACGCAACTCCTGCTCCTGCTTGTCCGCGTAGTAGCCATAGCCGGCCCCGGCCGCACCACCGACGGCGGCCCCGATCAGCGCGCCCTTGCCGCGGTTGTCGTGACTGATTGCCGCGCCGGCGACAGCACCGGCCAAGGCGCCGAGGCCGCCATAGGTGGCGGTCTTGTTGCTGGTCGGCTGGCTGTCGTAGGGGTTCTGCGAGGCGCAACCGGCCAGCAAGGCAATGCAACAGCAGGTCACGACCAAGTGGGTGCGAGGCATGGCAATCACTCCGATTTCAGTCTGAGATATTGAGTTTAGCCAGCTGCCGACCGCGCGCCGTCAGGCGCGGACAAATGGATTTTCGCGCATCTCATCGCCCAGGAGAGTCTGCGGCCCATGGCCGGTGATCACGGTTGCATCCTCATCCAGACGGTAGAGGCGTTGCTTGATCGAGCGCTCGATGGTCGCATAGTCGCCGCCCCACAGGTCGGTGCGACCGATGCCACGACGAAACAGGGTGTCGCCGGCAATCAATAGCTTGTCCTGGGGAAACCAGAAGCTCATCGACCCCGGCGTATGTCCCGGCGTGTGCAGGGCCACCCCGCAACCGCAGGCGAGCGCCTGATCGTCGGCCAGCCACTGGTCCGGCGCCGGCACCGGGGTGTAGGGCACGCCGAACATGCGACATTGCATCTCCAGGTTGTCCCAGAGGAACTGGTCTTCCTTGTGCAAGTGCAGGGTCGCGCCGGTCTTCTCCTTCATCTGTCCCGAGGCGAGAAAGTGATCCAGGTGGGCATGGGTATGGATGATGCTGACCACCTTCAGGCCATGGGCCTGCAGACGCGTCATGATCAACTCGGGATTGCCGCCCGGATCAACCACGATGGCCTGCTTGGTCACGGGATCGCCGATGATCGTGCAGTTGCACTGCAGTGGTCCGACGGGGAAGGTTTCTCGTATCAGGGCGGGTTTTGCGACATCCATGGGGGGGTTCCTGTAGGGCTAATGACCAGTCGTTGAGTGACGGCGCTGAGCGCCGATGCTGAGGGGATAGACAGGCCCGCATCGAATCATCCACCTCGACTTGGAGGTTGCATCCAATAGACCAGCATTTTCAACAGCTTGAGTGCTGGCCGGATATAGAAAGCGCGCACCAGATGATCGGTACGGTGTCTCCGGGAAACAGCGTGCCGGAGCAGCGCGCGATAGCGCAGTGCCTACCGCCAAGCCGGCTGGCTTTGGGCCCTGCGTGCGCTGCCGGCAAAGCCTTAGCTACAGACCGCGGGCGCCCGAGAACGGCGCTACTGACACAGTCAACGTAACAGGCCCAACTCCTTGGCACAGGCGACCGCCTGAGTGCGGCGCTCGACCCCGAGCTTGCCATTGATATGACGGGCGTGGGTCTTCACCGTATGCAGCGAGATGAACAGTCGTTCACTGATCTGCTGGTTCGAACAGCCCTGCGCTATCAGCTGCAGTACCGCGAGTTCGCGCGAGCTCAACGCCTCGGTCAACGAGGCATCGCGCCCAAGCTGCTGAACTTCAAGGGTCTGCGGCAGGTACTTGAGCAGCTCCGCCGCCACGGGGCAGTTGGCCCGCGCCCGCAGGCGCTCGCGCAACCACTGCGGCTGGTGGGCGAACAGTTCCTGATAAGGCAACAGGGCGCCACCTTGCGCGGCGTCCAGGCTGCTGTCCAGCCAGCTTGCGGCCTCCTGATCGCGCCCATGGGTCTTGAGCAGCAAAGCCAGCTGGACCTGGGCGGCCACCACGAACAGCTGTGCGGACATGGCCTGGGCCCGCTGACTGAGCGCGCGCAGGCGCCGCTCGGCGGCATCGAGGTGTCCTTGCAAGCGCTCCAGCGCCGCCTGCTGCAACTCGATATGCAGCGGCAGTTGCGGGTGAAACTCAGGGGCGGTACCGGGCTCCGCGCCGTTGTAGGTTTCGGCCAGGCGCTGCAGCCATACCTCAGCCAGCTCCAATTGCCCCTGGGTCAACCACAGCTCGCACTTGACCACCGTGACCATCGCCAGGTAGTAGATCGGCGGCACGTCCCAGGCATGCATCAGGCGCTCCGCCTCGGCCAGCTGCGCGAAGGCCTCCGCCAGTCGCCCCTCTCGCCCCTCCAGCCCCGCCAGCACGCAGTAGCCAATCAGCAAGCTGACGTCGCGACAGGCCCGCGCCTCGCCGATGCCCGCCAGCAGCTTGGTGCGGGCCGCCTGAACATCGAGGGACAGGCCCAGCAGAAGACCTTCGTTCAAGTTCAGCCGTGCACGCACCGCGTAGACCCGATGCAGCGCCAGCCCCTGTAATCGCTCGGCCCCCTGTCGCACTTCATCCAGTGCCCGCCTGACCTCGCCGCGCGCCTGCAGCACCCGCGCTCGCTCGGCATGAGCGAGCCCTTCGAACAGTGGGTTGCCGACACGCTGGGCCAGCTCCAGTGCCTCACGATTGAGGCCGCGCGCACGCCACAGATCGCCCCTGGTCATGGCCAGGTTCGCCAGGGTTATCAGGCACAGCAGGCGCGGCCCACAGCGCTTGCTGCTGAGCAGCGCCAAGGCATCGCTGCAATAGCCCTCGGCCTCGGCCACCTGACCACGACCGCGGGCGATGACACCGGACAACGCCAACCACTGGGAGAGCAGGTCCTCCTGTTCTTCGATATTCGGCGCTGGCAGGAATCGCGCCAGTTGCTGGGCCAGCTCTTCGGCCGCATCCAGCTGACAGGCCAGGGCCAGGGCCCAGCTGTACAGCACCACCAGGCGCGGCGTGCTGGCCAGAAGACTGTCGGGCAGGTCCATCTTCCAACGCAACAGACGGGCGACATTCTGCTCGCCGAGCAACTGCTCCTCGGTCAGATTCTGCACCAGATTGGCCGCGACCTCTGGCTGGCCGGCGCGCAGCGCCTGGTCGACAGCCTCATCATGCAGGCCCTGGGCGGAGAACCAGCGACAGGCGCGCAAATGCAGGGCCGCCTGAGACTGGCTGAGCTGCGCCTCCGAGCGCGAACGCAGCAGGTCGGAGAACAGGTGGTGATAGCGGAACCACTGGCCCTGCTCATCGAGCGGCACGAGGAACATCTGGTGAGTCTGCAGGTGCTGGATGATCGCCGCGCTATCGTGCTCCTCACGCAGCGCATCGCAGAGTTCGGCACAGAAGCGCTCCAGGCAGGCAGTGTCGAACAGAAAGCGCTGGACCTCGTCTGGCTGCTGCTCGATCACCTCTTCCAGCAGGTACTCGCGAATCAATCCCTCGTCCCCCTGGGGCACCCGTTCCAGGCTCTCGTCATCGGCCTGCTGACGGGTCAACAGCCACAGGCGCAGGCCCGCGACCCAGCCCTCGCTGCGCTGACGCCATTCCTCGAGTACCGGCCCGCTCAGCTTCGCCCCCTGGCTGTTGAGCAGTGCCCGGGTCTCCTCCTCGGTCAGACGCAGGTCCTGCTCCTGCAACTCAAGCACCTGCCGAGACAGGCGCAAGCGCGCCAGATGCCAATCCGGACGCTGACGACTGGTGACCAGCAACAGCAAGCCGGCAGGCAGATGATTGAGGAAGAACTGCAGACAGCGATCGAGGACCGCGCCCTGGGCCAGATGGTAGTCGTCAAGGATCAGCAGCAAGGGCGCGGCCGGATCGAGCGCTTCGCCCAGTTCATCGAGCAAGCCATCGAGCCATTGCTCGAACGCGAAGGGCTGGTGACGCTGGCGCATGCGCAGCAACGCCTGTGCCTCCTCACCCAGGCCGGGGAAGAACTGCTGCAGGCCAGCCAGCAGACGCTCGAGAAACCGCCCCGGATCACTGTCGCGCATGCTCAGGCCCAGCCAGAGGCTGCGCCAGTGCTCGGGCAGCCGTTGGCAGAACTCACTGGCCAGCGAGCTCTTGCCAAACCCGGCGGGCGCGCTGACCAGCAGCAGGCGCCCGGCCAGACCCTCGCTCAGCCGCTCACACAGACGTGGCCGCGGAACGTGGCTGGAAGGCAGTGGCGGACGAAAAAAGCGACTGTCCGTCAAACTGGAAAGAGGCGCATCAGGCAGCTGATCGGTCATCTTCCGGCTCTTGTCAGGTCATTGCCAGTACAGGCGCGAACGCTCAGCAGACTAGCGACTTAGCCGGGGGAATTGAAGCCTGGGGACGCCTACTGAAACAAATCATTACCCAAGGCCGGGCCTCAGCCAGGCCATTGCCCGCCCCTGCCGGTCGCTGCGGGTCCCGGTTTGCCTTGCGCATAACCAGAGCACAGGGCCCAGGGCATGATTCGGCTGTGACTGATCAAACTGCGGGCAAGAAAAAGCCGACCCAAGGGTCGGCTTCTCCAGCGTGTTGCAATCGCGCTTAGCGAACGCCTGCCTGACGCAGGGCCGCCGGGGTGTAGTCGCTTTCCTTGGCCGGGTAGCCGAACTCGTAGGAGCTCTTCTCTTCGTTCTTCATACCCAGGGCCAGGTAGCGGCCGGATTGCAGGTCATACAGCGCTTCCAGGGTGTACCACGGTACCTTCTTGTCGTAGTAGTACTGGGCATGCGCCTCGGCAACACGCCACAGGTTGCCGCGACCGTCGTAGTGGTCGATGGCCGCTGCTTGCCAGGTGTCTTCGTCGATGAAGAAGTCGCGCTTGGCATAGATGTGGCGCTCGCCGGACTTCAGGGTCGCGGTCACGTTCCATACCCGGTGCAGCTCATAACGGGTCAGGTCCTGGTTGATATGACCCGCCTTGATCACTTCGTCATACTTCAGCTTCGGCGAATCCAGCTTGTAGGCGTTGTAGGCAATGTAGACTTCCTTCTTGCCGTTGAGCTTCCACTCGTAGCGGTCAGGCGCACCGTTGTACATGTCGAAGTTGTCGGAAGTACGCAGACCATCGGCGGCGGTACCCGGACCGTCGTAGGACACCTGCGGGGCGCGACGCACGCGACGCTGACCGGCGTTGTACAGCCAAGCCAGACGCGGCTCCTTCACCTGGTTCAGGGTCTCGTGCACCAGCAACACGTTACCGGCCAGACGCGATGGCGCGGTGACCCGCTGCTTGAAGTAGAACAGCACGTTGCTCGGCTTGCTGGTGTCGGCGTCCTTGAGTGCTTCGCGGAAGGTGAACTCATCCTGGAAGTAAACCATGCTGTAGGAGCCATTAGCCTGCGGCGTGGCCTGGGTCACCAGACGCTTGACGCTGCCACCACGGTAACGGGTGATGTGGTTCCAGATGGTTTCCAGACCGTTCTGCGGGATCGGGAACGGATTGGCCTGCTCGAAGTTCTCCAGGCCGTTGCCGCCCTCGACCAGCTTGGTGTTGACCGCGTTGTGCTTGGTCGCCTCGTAGACGAACTCAGGCATGGCAGCCGATCGATGGGTTGGGTACACCGGCATCTTGTAGCTGTCCGGGTAACGCTTGAACATCGCCTGCTGGCCCGGGGTCAGCTTGTCCTTGTACTGCTCCATGTTCTGCGCGGTGATGGTGAACAGCGGCTGCTCGTTGGCGAACGGATCCGCCAGGAAACCGGCCGCATCGGCAGCGCCGGCATCGGTCGGCAGGCCGCCGGTCCAGGCCGGGATCGAACCATCGGCGTTACCCGCCTTCTCGGCGCCGACCGGGGTCAAAGTGGTGCCCAGCTTGGCAGCTTCTTCCGGCGACACTGCCGCCATCACACTGCAGGCCAGCAGCGACAGGCTCAGCGCGCCGGTTTGCAACAGACCTTTTGTTGTTTTCATATACATAGTCTTCCTCAAAATTCCTGGCCGCTTAGAAGTTCATGCCGAAGCTGAGCGCAACGAAGTCGCGATCAATTGCCGTGTTGTAGTCGCCACCGAAGAAGTCGGTGTAGGACAGGTCGGCCGTGTAGGTGTTCTGGTACTCGGCATTCAGGCCCAGGCTGACGGCCTTGGAACCTTCGTTGAACAGGCCGTTCGGACCATAGCCGTCCACGTCATGCGACCAGGACAGGCTCGGCTTCAGGTTGACGCCGGCGAACACACTGGGGTAGTCGAGAATGGCGCGAGCGCGATAGCCCCAGGACGTGGTGGTCACAAAGCCATCGTCATTGCTGGCACTGTAGGCACCATAGATGGAGTCGCGGCCATATTGCAGGTCGGAACGGCGCTCCAGCCCACCCACATGGGCGGCACCGATTTCACCGACCACAGTCAGGCGACTGGCGCCCATCACCTGATCGAAGAAATGGGTAAAGGTGGTCTGCACCTGGGTCAGCTCTTTACGGCGGTAGCCCTGGTTCTCGGCACCGGGTGCGGTATCAATCGTAGGGGCTGCAGCACCGCCCGTGAGTGGGTTCACCAGTGCGGTATTGAGCGCCGTACTGTTGATCTGGATCGGAGCATTGGGACGGTAGCTCACCTCACCCGCCCAGGAAGTACCGGTGGGCAGCACGGTCGAGAAGCTCAGGCCGTAGAGACGAATATCTTCTGGATAGCTCAGGAAGTACTCGCCATTACCGAGCGCTACAGCGGGAGCCAGGCCAGCAGCCGCGGCACCAAACGCAGGGCTGAAGGCACATGCGGGGAAGCCCCCGAATGCGGAACAGAGCGCACCGGCAGTACTGGTGGGATTACTCAAGTTCGCAGGCGTCGCCGCCAGCCCCGCAAGCGTCGCGGCGTCCGCAGTTTTGGTGTTAAAGAACGGCGTCCGGCTGTGGTAATTCATAAAGTAGGCGCCGTACTCGGTGTTATCGCCTAGCCAGCGCAGAGCCAGACCATACTGGCCACTGTCACGGGCATCACGATCACCACCACGCTGCACCACAACGCCTTCGTCCTCAACATCAAAACCAGCGCCGGTAGCGGCAGCAAATGGCTGCAGAGCACGCAAGGCGGCGACGGAAGCGGGATCAGTGCTACCAGGAACAGTCAGATTGTTATCGCAGCCATCGGCGATCACATCGGAGGTGGAGAAGAAGGTGCCGCAGTTATCGGCGATGGTCTGGTCCCATTCGATCTGGTAGAAGGCCTCCATCGACAAGTTGTCGGTCAGGCTCTGCCCCACATAGAACATGTTGACCGGGATCAGACCCTCCTTGATCTCGGCGCCCGGGCGACGGAAGGCGGCGGCGTCGATCGGGTTGATCGAGTTGATGCTGTTCTGGATAAAGGTACTCTCACCCCAGCTGACCACCTGCTTGCCGAGGCGCACAGAGCCTGGCTGATCGGCAATGGCGTAGTTGTGGTAGACGAAGGCGTCGAGAATTTCCGCTCCCGAGGACTGGGCAGCCTGCTTGCGGTTGCTGTCGCTGACATCCTTGAACAGGCGACTCTCGTCCTTCAGTTCGAAGTCATACCAGTACTTGCCACGAACGAAGGCGCCGCTGTCGCCATACTTCAGCTCCAGGTCGTGAATACCCTTGAAGATCTTCGAGAAGGTTTCGCCCTTCTTGAAGTTCAGGCGGTTGTCATCGCTGGTCGACGAGGCGGCCTTGCCACCATTGACCGTGCCGATCAGGTCTGGATCCGCACCCCGTACCGACCAACTGG
Source organism: Pseudomonas zhanjiangensis (assembly GCF_041027545.1). Taxonomy (NCBI): domain Bacteria; kingdom Pseudomonadati; phylum Pseudomonadota; class Gammaproteobacteria; order Pseudomonadales; family Pseudomonadaceae; genus Pseudomonas; species Pseudomonas zhanjiangensis. The sequence goes on from NZ_JBFTEG010000013.1 coordinate 83,441, forward strand.
CCCCCACGGAGACCGACGAATCGAGCTGACCTTCGATCTCGCCGATATTGAAGGTAACGCCGAATGCCGGTGCGGCGAGGGTGGATGCGAGGCTGACGGCCAGAGGCAGTCTTGCCAGGCGCCAGGTTTGTTGGGTTTTTGTCATCGACGCTACTCCATGTTCTTTTTTGTTATGGATGGTGCGGACTATAGCCAGCGGGTGGTACGACTTGATCCCTCGAAAGTGTGATTTGCAGTCCCCCGGCACTCTGGCCCGCCGGTTTCGACGGCATAACCGCCGCTGCTGCGAGCCAGGAGTGAGTGGAATGGAGCAATTAACAAGCCAAACGCTTGTTTGACTTATTGGTCACTTTTCGAGCTATAGCTGCTGGGCCCTAGAGGGTGGAGAGGAATTCACTGCCCGCCTCCTGCCACTGGGCGATATCCACGCGAATGCGTTTCTTGTCCAGCTTGCCGACACTGGTCTTGGGAATTTCGGTAACAAGGGCAATCTGAGTGGGAATCGCCCACTTGTTGATATGGCCCTGCTCGACAAAGGGCTTGAGGTGCTCCTTGAGGCCCTTGGCATCCAAGGCCTGGCCGTCACGCAATACCAGCAGGGCAAACGGACGCTCGCCCCACTGCGGGTCAGGCACACCGACCACCGCCACCTCGCGAACGGCCGGGTGGCGGCTGATCAGGTCTTCCAGCGCCAGCGAGGAGATCCACTCGCCGCCGGTCTTGATCACGTCCTTGATCCGGTCACGGATCTCGATGAAACCCATGCCATCGATGGTGGCCACATCGCCGGTATGCAACCAGCCATGGGCCCAGAGCTCCTCACCCTTCTCCGGCTCGCGGAAGTAACCCTGGGTCAACCAGGGGGCGCGCAGCACCAGTTCGCCCTGGGTCTCGCCATCGCTCGGCAGTAGCTTGCCATCGGCGTCCATGATGGCCGCATCGACCAGCGGCACCGCCACGCCGGCCTTGATCCGGTAGGTGATGCGCTCATCCTCGCTACCCGCGCGCACCTGCTCGTTGAGGTAGCCGGAGGAAATCAGCGGACAGGTTTCCGACATGCCGTAGGCGGCGGTCAGCTGGATGCCGCGGGCCTGGGCCGCATCGTACAGGGCACGGTTCAGGGCGCTGCCGCCGATGATCATCTTCAGCCCGCCGAAGTCGTGGCCCTGGGCATTGGGTGCGTTCATCAGCATCTGCAGGATGGTGGGTACGCAGTGGGAGAAGGTGACCTTCTCCTGGTCGATCAGCTTGCACAGCATCTCGGGCTCGTAACGCCCCGGATAGACCTGCTTGATCCCGAGCATGGTGGCCACGTAGGGCACGCCCCAGGCGTGCACGTGGAACATCGGGGTGATCGGCATGTAGACGTCATCGGTGCCCAGCAGGCGGATGCAGTCCAGACTGCCCATCATGCTGGCCATCGACAGGGTGTGCAGCACCAGCTGGCGGTGGCTGAAATAGACCCCCTTGGGGTTGCCGGTGGTGCCGGTGGTGTAGAAGGTGGTGGCCACCGAGTTCTCGTCGAAATCGGCGAACGCATAGCCTGGGCTGGCGACCTCCAGCAGCTGCTCGTACTCGCCGACCAGGTTTGGCAGCTCGGCGCTCTTGTCTTCGCCATCGGTCAGCAGCAGGGTTTTCTCGACCGTGCTCAGCTGGCTGGCGATGCCGTTGTAGAGCGGCACGAACTCACTGTTGACCAGGACGAAGCGGTCCTCGGCATGGTTCATCGTGTAGAGAATTTGCTCGGGCGACAGGCGAATATTGATGGTGTGCAACACTGCACCCAGCATGGGGATGGCGAACATGCACTCCAGGTAACGGTGGCTGTCCCAGTCCATCACCGCCACGGTATCGCCGGCCTTGACCCCAGCACTGGTCAAGACGTTGGCCAGCCGCGCGACGCGCTCGTTGAAGGTCGCGTAGTTGTAGCGCATCCGGTCGCGGTAGACGATTTCGCGGGTTTTCTCGTAGCGGCCGCCCGACAACAGCAGGCTCTTGATCAGCAATGGATAGGGATGGGCATTGGCGGCGGGCGGGATGATGCGGGTCTGCAACATGGGGTGTCACCTGTATGCTGAATTATTGGTTTTCCGATGACAGCGACTCTAGGGCGCTGAATGGCCAGGCAAATCAGTCAAAAGAATGATTTAGGTCATGACTATTTTTCGATATCTGGTCACACGGTAGAATCGGAGCTGGTTACTGGTCGTCGACCAGCCTATCCCGTCACTGTTTCACCGAGGTAACAGCAATGTCAGATATCGTCATCGTCAGCGGCGCACGGACTCCAATGGGTGGCTTCCAGGGCAGCCTATCGAGCATTTCCGCGGTAGAACTGGGTGCTACGGCCATTCGCGAAGCGGTCCAGCGTGCCGGCATCCAGCCCGCCGACGTGGAGGAAGTACTGATGGGCTGCGTACTGCCGGCCGGCCTCAAGCAGGGCCCGGCGCGCCAGGCCGCACTGCAAGCGGGCCTGCCGGCCGCCACCGGCTGCACCACGATCAACAAGCTGTGCGGCTCGGGCATGAAGGCGGTGATGCTGGCGCATGATGCCCTAAAGGCCGGCAGCAACAAGGTGATGATCGCCGGTGGCATGGAAAGCATGTCCAACGCCCCCTACATCCTGGAGAAGGCCAGAGCCGGCCTGCGCATGGGCCATGGCGAGATCAAGGACCACATGTTCCTCGATGGCCTGGAAGACGCCCGCACGGGCCGCCTGATGGGCTCCTTCGCCCAGGAGACGGCCGACCAATACGGCATCGGCCGTGAGGAAATGGACGCCTACGCCATCGAGTCGCTCAAGCGTGCCCAGGCGGCGATCGCCGCCGGCTCGCTGAGCGCCGAGATCGTCCCGGTCACCGTCACCAGCCGCAAGGGCGAGGTGGTGATCAAGGACGACGAGCAACCGCTGAACGCCAACCTGGAGAAGATCCCCAGCCTCAAGCCGGCGTTTCGCAAGGACGGCACCATCACCGCCGCCAACGCCAGCTCGATCTCCGATGGCGCCTCGGCGCTGGTGCTGATGACCGCCGAGGAGGCGGCCAAACGCGGCCTCAAGCCGATGGCACGGATCGTCGCTCACGCGACCCAGAGCCAGGACCCGAGCGAGTTCACCCTGGCCCCGATCGGCGCCATGACCAGCCTGCTGAAGAAGACCGGCTGGAGCACAGACGAAGTCGACCTGTTCGAGATCAACGAGGCCTTCGCCATGGTCACCATGCTGGCCATGCGCGAGCACGGTTTGGACCACGCCAAGGTCAACATCTATGGCGGTGCCTGCGCCCAGGGCCACCCGGTCGGCTCGACCGGCTCGCGGATCATCCTCACCCTGATCAACGCCCTGCAAAATACCGGCGGCAAGCGCGGCGTGGCGTCACTGTGCATTGGTGGCGGGGAAGCCACGGCGGTGGCCGTCGAACTGCCGTAAGCCTCCAGCACCAAGAAAAATGCCCCGCAGCTGCGGGGCATTTTCAATCAAGCGGCGCTCAACGCATTTCACTGAACGCCAGCTTGACCCCGATACCCACCAGCACAGCGCCCATCAGGCGATCGAACCAGTGGCCGAGCCGGGCAAATCCGGCGCGCACGCGCTCCTGGCTGAACAGCATCGCCACCAGGCAGAACCACAGGGCCGTGGCCAGTGCCAGGTAAACGCCGTAGCCGCCCTGCACCAGAAGCGGGGTATGAGGGTCGATCACCACGGTGAACAAGGACAGGAAGAACAGCGTCGCCTTCGGGTTCAAGCCGTTGGTGACAAAGCCGGTAGCGAAGGCCGCCCGCGGCGAACGCACGCCTTGCGCCAGGCTCAACTCCGCGCGAGCCGGGTCGGCCGGCCTGGCACGCAGGGCCTTGACGCCGATATACAGCAGGTAGGCGGCCGCCAACCACTTCAACGCGTTGAACAGCACGATCGACTGCGAGACGATCAGGCCGATGCCCAGCAGCGAATAGGCCACATGCACGAAGATCCCGGTGCCCACACCCAGCGCCGTGAAGATGCCGGCGCGCCGGCCGAAGCCCACGCTTTCGCGCACCACGATGGCGAAGTCCGGGCCGGGGCTGGCCACCGCCAGCAGATGAATCAGCGCCACCGTCAAAAACTCTGTCCAGTACATGGTGCCTCCGCGCCAGCCAATCGGGTCTGATAGGCTGACAACCTTACCTCCATCGGGCCCGCACTCAAAGGTACAGCTAATGAGCAACAGAACCCGTGCCGTATTTCTCGACCACAGCTCCCTCGACCTCGGCGACCTCGACCTGTCGCCGCTGACCCAGGCGTTCAGCGAACTGCAGTTGCATGATCGCAGCGTTCCCGAGCAGGTCGTCGAGCGCCTGCGCGGCGCCCAGGTGGCGATCAGCAACAAGGTGCCGCTGGACGCCGCCACCTTTGCCGCCTGCCCGGAGCTGAAGCTGGTGCTGGTCGCCGCCACCGGCACCAACAACGTCGACCTGGCCGCCGCGCGCGAACGCGGCATCACCGTGAGCAACTGCCAGGGCTATGGCACCCCCTCGGTAGCCCAGCACACCCTGATGTTGCTGCTGGCCCTGGCCACCCGCCTGCCCGACTACCAGGCGGCGGTGCGCGCCGGGCACTGGCAACAGGCGCAGCAGTTCTGCCTGCTGGATTTCCCCATCGTCGAACTGGAGGGCAAGACCCTCGGCCTGCTCGGCCACGGCGAGCTGGGCGGCGCGGTAGCCAGGCTGGCCGAGGCCTTCGGCATGCGTGTGCTGCTTGGGCAATTGCCGGGGCGCCCCTCTCGCGAGGACCGCCTGCCGCTGGACGAGCTGTTGCCGCAGGTCGATGCCCTGAGCCTGCACTGCCCGCTGAATGCCGCCACCGCCAACCTGATTGGCGAATACGAACTGAACCTGATGAAGCCCGGCGCCTTCCTGATCAACACCGCCCGCGGCGGCCTGGTCGACGAGCAAGCGCTGGCCGCCTGCCTGCGCCGTGGCCACCTGGGCGGCGCCGCCACCGACGTCCTGACCCAGGAACCGCCGCGCGACGGCAACCCGCTGCTGGCTGCCGACATTCCGCGCCTGATCGTCACCCCGCACAGCGCCTGGGGCAGCCGCGAGGCACGTCAGCGCATCGTCGGCCAACTTGCCGAAAATGCCCAGGCGTTCTTCGCCGGTGCGCCACGGCGGATTGTCGGCTAAGCTGCGCGCCATTTTTTTCGAGGAGCGCCCATGGACCCGCGAAGCGAAGTGCTGCTGCGTCAGGCCGAACTGTTCGGCGGCCCCCTGCTGCTGGCCGGACTGCCGGCCGACGACCTGCTCGGCCAGCTGCCCGACGCTCGCGGCTGGAGCTGGCATGCCGGCGAGCAGGCGACGCTGGACGCGCGCTTTACCGGGCGCTGCCAGTTTGGCGTGAGTCCGCCTGCGGGCGACTTCACGTCTGCCGTGCTGTTTCTGCCGAAATCCCGCGAACTGACCGACTACCTGCTGACCGCCCTGGCCGCCCGACTGGCTGGCCGACCGTTGTTTCTGGTCGGTGAAAAGCGCGCCGGCATCGAACGTGCCGCCAAGCAGCTGGCGGCGTTCGGCAAGCCGCGCAAGCTCGACAGCGCCCGGCATTGCCAGCTCTGGGCGGTCACCGTGGAACAGGTGCCGGCGACACCCGATCTCGAAGCCCTGGCCCAGCGCTATCAACTTGAACTGGCCGACGGCCCGCTGACCGTCGTCAGCCTGCCCGGTGTATTCAGCCATGGCCGCCTGGATGCCGGCAGCGCCTTGCTCCTGCAACACCTGGACCGGCTACCGGCCGGCCACCTGCTGGACTTCGGCTGCGGTGCCGGTGTACTGGGCGCGGTGCTCAAGCGGCGCTATCCGGACAGCCAGGTCAGCCTGCTCGACGTCGACGCCTTCGCCCTCGCCAGCAGCCGCCTGACCCTGGCCGCCAACGGCCTGCAGGCCGAGGTACTCGGCGGCGACGGAATAGACGCGGCGCCGACCGGGCTCAGCGCCATCCTCAGCAACCCGCCCTTTCATCAGGGCGTGCATACCCACTACCAGGCCACCGAGCACCTGCTGCGTCAGGCAGCCCGGCACCTGCAGCGCGGCGGTCAACTGCGCCTGGTGGCCAACAGCTTCCTCAAGTACCCGCCGCTGATCGAACAGCACCTGGGCGCCTGCCTGACCCTGGCCGAGGACGGGGGTTTTCGCATCTACCAGGCCAGCAGGCCCTGAAATCGGGCTTGCCCAACCCTCGCCGCTTGGGCAAAATGCGCCCGTCCTAGGGGAGTAGTCTCCCGCGAGCCAGCGCTCGCCCGGCACCCGTCAACATACTTGGTCCACAGACCATGGCGCGTGCGACCCAGGGCCCTCCGAGCAGGGCCTGCGGTTTGACAAGACCTATGACACGCACACCTAACCCGGGGCGGGAAGGCTGTACGTGTCATAGCCATGTCGACCCGCCCCTCAGGAATCCCGATGTTTGAATCCCTCTCCGTTCCCACCCTGATCGTGGCCCTGGCCGAGATTGGCGACAAGACGCAGCTGCTCGCCCTGCTCCTGGCCGCACGCTTCCGCCGGCCCTGGCCGATCGTCGCCGGCATCGTCGCCGCCACCCTGGCCAACCACTTCGCCGCCGGCGCCATCGGCAACTGGGTCGCCGGCCTGTTCTCCCCGGTCACCCTGAGCTGGACGCTTGCCGCCAGTTTCGTCGCGGTAGCCGCCTGGACCCTGATTCCCGACACCCTGGACGATGACGAAAACTCGAGCTTCAAGCGCTACGGCCCCTTCCTCACCACCCTGATCGCCTTCTTCATCGCCGAGATGGGTGACAAGACCCAGATCGCCACCGTGATGCTCGCCGCCCAGTATCCCTACCTGATCCTGGTGGTCATCGGCACCACCCTGGGCATGCTGATCGCCAACGTGCCCGTGGTGCTGGCCGGCAACTTCGCCGCCGAGCGCCTGCCGCTGCCCCTGATCCGCCGCCTGGCCGCCAGCGCCTTCGCGGCCCTGGCAGTCTATGCCGGCTACCAGGCCCTGCGCCTCGGCGGCCTGTCATGACCGGCATCTGAGGTGCCTCGAATGAGGCTGCAGGCGATAGTCCGATGCAGGTGACTGCTGATAAAGTGCGCAAGCTTTTGCTCATCGTTTGCAGCAATCACGGAGTGCATCATGTCATTGGATGATCGGAAAAAACTGGTTCGTCAGCATATCGACCTGAGCTGGAACAAAGGCCGGCTGGCGCTGGCGGAGCAGCTGCACAGCAGGGACTTCCTCTACAAGAGCTCGTTCGTCGGCCAGGCCAAGGGCAGCGCGGACTTCGTCCGCCTGGTGCAGGAAATCCGCGAGGCCATGCCGGACCTGGAGGTGGTGGTCGAAGACTGCATCGCCGAAGGCAACAAGGTGGTGACCTGGAGCACCCTGATCGGCACCATCGAGAAACCGGCGCTCGGCTACCCGCCGAGCGACAAGGTGCTGAGCATTTCGGCCATGGCCTTCTGGACCCTGACCCCGGGTAACGAAATCCAGGAGATCTGCACCATCTTCGACATGGAGAGCTTCCGCGCCCAACTGGGCCTGCAGACCCGGCCTTACTCCGACAAGGCCCTGCCGTAGCACGCCTGCGTCCTTGGCCAGACCCGCAGACAGGGGCTGGCCACGGACGCAGCAGGAGTGCCGTCAGCGCGCGCCCAGCGCCCGCTCATAGAGCGGCATGACCTTCGGAATGGCCGCCTGCAGGGCGGCAATTCGGCTGCTCGATGCGGGGTGGGTGCTCATGAACTCCGGTGGCGCGCCGTTGCTCGCCTGGGCCATCTTCTGCCACAGGCTGATCGCGGCATTCGGGTTGTAGCCTGCGCGAGCCGCCAGCTCCAGACCCAGCAGGTCGGCCTCGTTCTCGTTAGCGCGGCTGTTGGGCAGAGTCAGGCTGTACTGCACGACGGTATCGGCCATGGCCATGGTGTTCTCGCCCAGACCGAGCAAGGCGCCGGCGCCCTGCTTGGCCAGAGCCACCCCGTAGGCCTTGGACATGGCTTCGCGGCTGTGCTCGCGCAGGGCATGGGCAATCTCATGACCCATCACAGCGGCGATTTCGTCGTCGCTGAGCTTGAGCTTGTCGATCAAGCCGCTGTAGAAAATGATCTTGCCGCCCGGGCCGCAGTTGGCATTGAGTTCCTCGCTCTTGATCAGATTGACCTCCCACTGCCACTGCGCGGCATCCGGCCGGAACAGCGGGGCCTGCTCGATCAGGCGGTCGGCGATCCGCCGCAGGCGCTTGGCGTTGGCGCTGCTCTTGTCCAGTACGCCCTTGCTCCGTGCCTCGCCCAGGGTCTGCTGATAGGACTGGGCATACATCTGGTTGACTTCCTGGGTCGAAAGCATGCTGAACATATATTGCTTGCGCTCGACCCCCACCGCACCACCGCTGGTGGTGTTCACGGCCTGGCATCCTGCCAGCAGCAAGGCCGCGGCCAGCGCGGTGATGGACAACGTCTGCTTCATGCTCAATCTCCATGTGAATTAACCGCCTATGCTAGGCCGCGCCAGCTGCCGCGGGCAACTGCGCAGCGCCAGGGCGGCCAGTGCACATCGCCTGCGCCGCGAGCCTCGCCAGCTAGATGCCGCGAAAGGCCGGTGCCGGCGATGATGACGCTACGCGTCAGGGCGCGAAAGAAGCCGACGGCAACGATTCCGGCGGGTGCTTAGCGGCATCACCAAACAGACCGGGCTAATCAATCAAGGTTCAAGCCGGTGTCAGGCACTCGGGAGCGTCGAGCTTGGGGTCGTTGATCAGGGTGGCCAGCACCCGTTCGCGCAGAGGTTCCTGGGGACAGGCCAGCAGCGCCTGCAACTGCTCCACCGGCGTAAGCGGATCCAGCCAGGCCTCCTGCCCGGCGGCATCGAGAATCAGCGGGCGACGCTGGTTGGCGGCGGCCTGGGTCACCACCGCGGCACTCAGGTAGACGTGCCCCTGCACCGGATAGGCTTCCCACAGCGCGGCGAAATACAGCGTCGAGGCTTCGCCCGTGAGCCAATAGGGACGCTTGCGCGTGCTACCGCGCCATTCATAGAAGCCATTGGCCGGCAACAGGCCGCGGCGCAGGCGGAACGCCTCGCGGAACATGGGCTGATCGGCCAAGGTTTCGGCACGCGCCTGGGCCGGCGTCTTGGTCAGGTCGGTCAGCCAGGGGGGCGTCAACCCCCAGCGCACTCGCGCCAGCTGCCGCTCACCGGCGACATTGCGCAGCAACAGAACCTGGGCGTTGGGCGAAATGCTCCAATGCGGCAGCTGATCCGCAGGAAAACCAGGCAGGGCCGCAAACGCGGGCGACCAGCGAAACAGGGCGTAGCGTCCACACATGAAAACACTCGACTACGGACAAACGAAGCACTGCCCAGGGGCAGCGAGCTAGCACAGCAGCACGCCGGGAATACTCTCCGGCTCATCGCCGGGTAGCGGCTGCGCGGCATTGTACGCGGCGATCAGCCCCTGCGCCCGCTCGGCCTGATGATCCTCGACCAGCAAGCCGAGCAAACCGCTGGCCGGCAGCTCGCCTATGGCGCCCATCAGGTGCTGGCCGGTCAGGTGGGCCGCAATACCTTCACTAGCCAGCATCCCCAGCAGCAGCTCGGCCTCCAGCAAGTCCTCGGGCTCGTAGATACGCTGCATCAGTCGTCCTCTCCCCGTACATCCAGCGTCCAGTCACGGCCATCGGTGCGCAAATCGAAGACGATCGGCCGGCAGCACACCGGGCAATCCTCGATGTATTGCTGGTCGCCCGCCGACAGATCGAGTACCGCCTCGACCCGCTCCGCGCAATAGGGGCATTGATACGCCTGGACTTCCAGCATCGCGGCCTCCGTGTGACTTGCAGGTATAATCGCCGGTCTATTGCCAGTCTCCGCTCGAATGGAGACTCACCGCTAACAGCAGCCAACCTGACCAAGAGAGCATGATGGGCGAATTCGATGCCATCCGACCTTACGCCGACAGCGAAGTCCCCGCCGTTCTGGCGCGCCTGCTGAACGACGACGCCTTTCTCGACATCCTCACCCAGTACCGCTTTCCTCGCCTGGCCGGATCACTGGGCTGGTTGCTTAAACCACTTATAGCCTATCGGCTGCGCCTTGAGTTCCGCGGCGTCGCTTCGGTAGCCGCCCTGCAGGACAAGATAGAGGTCTATGTCGATCGCAGCATCGAGCGCGCTACCGATGGCGTGACCTACTCCGGGGTCGAACAGCTCCAGGCAGGCAGCGCCTACCTGTTCCTGGCCAACCACCGCGACATCGTCATGGACCCGGCATTCGTCAACTATGCGGTCTACCACGCCGGCCTGCCGACGCCACGCATCGCCATTGGCGACAACCTGCTGCAGAAGCCCTTCGTCAGCGACCTGATGCGCCTGAACAAGAGTTTCATCGTCCACCGCTCGCTCAGCGGTCGGCGCGAGAAGCTGGCGGCCTACCAGCTGCTTTCGGCCTATATCAACCACTCGATTCGCAACGATGGCGAGTCCATCTGGATCGCCCAGGCCGAGGGCCGGGCCAAGGACGGCGACGACCGCACCGATTCGGCGATCCTCAAGATGTTCCACATGAGTCGCAAGGACGAGCCGTTCGCCGAGGTGATTCGCTCACTGAACCTGACGCCCGTGTCGATCAGCTACGAATACGACCCGTGCGACCAGGCCAAGGCCCGCGAGCTGTTCACCCGCGCCACCACCGGCGCCTACCAGAAGGCGCCCGGCGAAGACGACCAGAGCATTGCCCTGGGCATCACCGGCTACAAGGGGCGCGTGCATGTGCACTTCAGCGCGCCAGTCAGTGCTGGCCTGGAAGACAGCAAGCAGCTGGCTGCAGAGATGGACCGGCACATTCTCGCCGGTTATCGCCTGTTCCCGGTGCACTACCTGGCCTACGCGATGTGGGCCGAGCGCGACCCGCAACTGCAGGTGCCCAGTGCCGCCGAACTGTTTCCGGCCGAAGAACTGGCCGTCGCCCAAGCCGAATGGCAAAAGCGCCTGGCCGCCTGCCCTGCCGAACAACAGCCTTACCTGGTGCTGCAATACGCCAACCCGGTGCGCAACCAGTACCGCATCAAGGCGGGGCTGGCGCTGTAAGCCGCCGCACGAGCGAAAAAAGGCAGCCCGCGGGCTGCCTTTTTTCATCGACCAGGGGCCTCAGAGTCGGGTGCTGATCCAGGACACCGCCAGCGCGACGGCCAGGCACAGGTAACCGAAACGATAGAAAAAGCGGTTGAGGCGCAGCGTTGGCTCATCTTCCGCGCAGCCCTGCTCCCCCATCCGGCTGGCGGCAGCCAATTGGGCGATGGCCCGGTGCTCGCGCACACGGGTAGCCAGCAACAGCCAGGCGCCGGCACCGGCAAAAAACAGTGCCAATCCGTTTACCCATTGCGCCGGATGGGCGAGAAACAGCGACCAGAGCGCTTGCAGCGTCATCGACAACCTCCACAACATCTTGGTGCATGGGCGAGCATTCACGCACCACAAGGGGGAAAAATTTGGCAGTGGCGACCACGACATCGCCTGTCGCCGCTTCGACCCACATGCCTTCAGCATGCCTGGGCGGCAGCTGGCGTCACTCTCGGCAACCGCAGGAGTTGCCACGCGCCCAGCCGAAACACCCGAGATAAAGGGGGGCAGTTTACTGAATTGGCAGCCTTATAAGTTTCATTCCCGACGAACGCCGAAAATATCTCGAAACTGTCTGAGAATCGTCACAAACCTGGCCTAAAGTTTGAATCCCATACCCATACGCACCGTAAGCAATCGACGGGGCGCCCCAAACTGTCTGCGGAGAAATTGCCATGCTGCATGCTCAACCTCAAGACCGCGATTACCTGATCGACTCGCTGGACGACGTGGAAGCGGTGATCGACGAACTCTCCTTCAACGTTCAGGACCAGCACTGGCTGGTCTATTGCGCCCTCGGCGGCCACGAGCATTACGACCTGCCGGACATCGACCCCAACAGCGGCTTCAGCCTGCCTGAACTCTATGCGCAAGCAGCCTGATTGCCGCCACAAAAAAGCCCGCAAGGCCTGACCCTGCGGGCTTTTTTTGTGGGCCGCTTACTGGGCCAGCAGTTGCCCGATCGTCGGGTCCTTGAAGGCGCGGGTCAAGGCGTCGCTCAACACATCACTGACCAGCTTGGTATTGGTTTCCTGATTGGGCGCCATACCGAAACGCTGATTCAGCGACGCGCCGTAACGCCCATTGTAGCGGCGCGAGCCACTCTGCACGTCGACGCGGAAGGTGGCGGTCATGTCCGCCTCGGTCACGTACAGCCCTTCTTTCGGCGACTGATACTTCAATTCGGCCAGGGTCAGGGTCAACTGCGGGGCATTGTAGGCATTTGGCGTCGGGGTAAAGCCGAGCAGGCGCACCGCCGCCTCGGCCTGGGCCTGCAGCTTGGGCAGGATGTCCTGGCTGCTGACACTGATCGCACTGGTTTCCGGGTACAGACCACCGCGGGTACCGAGTACCGGCGACGGTCGACCGTCCGCCACGCGTACCACCACCGGCTGCCCCTGCCCCACGGCGACCAGCGGGCTATTGAGTTTGGGTTGCGGGCTAAGCTGTTGCGGGCTGTGGGCACAACCGGTCAGCACCAGGGCGGCGGCGGCGGTCAGAGCAATCAACAGGCGATTGAGCATGCTCAACATCTCCATGAGGGGGCCGAAAGTGACCCGCAGTATAACCAGCGCCTCGGGGCGCTGACAGCATCCTTTATGCGACGGTACAGGCTCGCCGCAGGCGACTGTCACCGGCCTGTCACAGCGATCTGGCATAAGACTTTAGTCGGCCTCAGCATCGAGTATCGCACCATGTATCTGCTTCGTTTCTTGCTTGCACCGCGTCGTCCCTCGCGCCTGTTTGCCCTGGTGGATGCGGGCGGTCGCTGCCGCGCCTTTCGCCAGTCAGCCCAGGCGCCAGTAGGCGCGGGCTGGATCGAGGTCAATGAACAGCGCCTGTGCTGGCTGCAGCAACCGCTTCCGGCCAGCGCCCGAATCAGCCAAGTCGGCAAAACGACGCGCACCAGCAAAGCGTTGGCAGCCTGACCGACGGATAAAGAAAAGTCGCACCCGGCGATCAATTCCCCTCGCTTTCGCCTTATAATCGCGCCCCGATTATAAGGTCGCCTCCTGATCGGGCCTCGCCGTCCTGCTGATGCTCAAGCCATCGGCCAAGCCCCAGAGAGTCGCCCACTTCGTGCTGCCACCAAGGCAGTCGCTTCTCGCCCATCTCGCAGAACGCCTTGCAGTTATGCAATGGAAGCGCTGCGCCGGCGCAAAAGCGACTCCGGCCCACGAGCTTTTTGAGGTTCACCGCTCCAAAAGAGCGTGAAAAAACGGTTTCAACAACTTCACAAGAGTGTGGCGATAATGAACGATCTTGCGGCTGACAAACGCATCTTTACTCCATCCCCCAGGGCCTCGCGGCATTCGCGCGGCAACTGACAGGCACCGCCCCCTGCTTGGCCTCAGGCCATCACTTGGCTGCTGATTTTTTGGAGATGTGGTAATGGCGCAAAACGAATACGAAACAGTGGATGCGGTGCTGGTCGGTGCCGGCATCATGAGCGCGACCCTGGGCGTACTGCTCAAGGAACTCGACCCTAGCCTAAAGCTGGAAATCGTCGAGTTGATGACCTCCGGCGCGATTGAAAGCTCCAACCCGTGGAACAACGCCGGGACCGGCCACGCCGGGCTGTGCGAGCTTAACTACACGCCCGAAGGCGCGGATGGCTCGATCGACATCAACAAGTCGGTGACCATCAACACCCAGTTCGAAGAATCCAAGCAGTTCTGGGCCTACCTGGTCGAGAAAGGCACCTTCGGCTCGCCCGAGACCTTCATCAGCGCGGTGCCGCACCTCAGTTTCGTGCGCGGCCATGAGGGCATCGCCTACCTCAAGAAGCGCTTCAAGGCATTGACCCAGCACCATGCCTTCGCCGAAATGGAGTACACCGAAGACCGCGCGACCATGGCCGAATGGATGCCCTTGATGATGCCGGGTCGTGACCCCAACGAGCCGGTGGCGGCAACCCGCGTCTTGAACGGCACCGACGTCAACTTCGGCGCCCTGACCAAACACCTGCTCGAGCACCTGACCCGTCAGCCGGCCGCCCGAGTGAAATGCAGCCAGAAGGTCACCGGACTCAAGCGCAACGACCAGGGCTGGCGCGTCAGCATCAAGAACCTGGACACCGGCGATGAGCGCGAGATCCAGGCCAAGTTCGTCTTCCTCGGTGCCGGCGGCGGCGCCCTGCCCCTGCTGCAGATGTCCGGCATCCCGGAGGGCAAGGGCTTCGGCGGTTTCCCGGTCAGCGGCCAGTGGCTGCGCTGCGACAACCCGGAAGTGGTCAGGCAGCACCAGGCCAAGGTTTACAGCCAGGCGGCGGTTGGCTCGCCACCGATGTCGGTGCCTCACCTCGACACCCGCGTGGTCGACGGCAAGACCTCCCTGCTGTTCGGTCCCTACGCCGGCTTCTCCACCAAGTTCCTGCGCCATGGCTCCCTGCTCGACCTGCCATTGTCGATCCGCCCGAACAACATCGTGCCGATGCTCGCGGTAGCACGCGACAACTTCGACCTGACCCGCTACCTGATCAAGGAAGTGCTGCAGTCCGAAGAACAGCGTCTGGAGACCCTGCGCGGCTTCTATCCGCTGGCGAAAGCCGAGGACTGGCGTCTGGAGATGGCCGGCCAGCGCGTGCAGATCATCAAGAAAGACCCCAAGCACGGCGGCATCCTGCAGTTCGGCACCGAACTGGTGGCGGCCGCGGATGGCTCCATCGCCGCCCTGCTCGGCGCGTCGCCTGGCGCCTCGGTGACCGTGTCGATCATGCTCGATCTGATCCAACGCTGCTTCCCCGAGCAGGCCAAGTCGGCCCAGTGGCGCGGCAAGCTGGACGAGATCTTCCCGGCCATGGGCAAGGTGCTGGCCCGCGACCCGGAACGCTACCGCGAAGTGCAGGAGCGCTCGGACGCCCTGCTGCAACTGAGCGAGCCGGCCATGGCCTGAGCCACCTGCAGTCGCCAAGAAAAAACCGCCCCTCGGGGCGGTTTTTTCTTTCCGGCCCGGCGCCTGCCGCTTCAGGCAGAAGCGGCCAATGGATGGAAACTGAAGTACAGGCGCAGGGCATCGACCATCTCCACGTAGTCGGCCGGCGGCGCAACCAAGGCAAAACCCGAATCGAAGCTCCCCGGGGTGACGTCCTCGCGAGACCATTGGCAGGTACCGGAAAACTCGATGACGTGCAGGCAACACTGCCCGGGAATCTTCAGGCACATCTCGAAACGCGCACCGACCAGCATCGGCAACTGACTGATCAGCATCAAGCCATTCACGGACACATTGCCGATATAGCCCATCGGCTTGTCGGTGATTCGGTTGAACACCTTCAGATAGTAGGGCAGCTGGTGGCGTTCGATACGACGCTGAGTAGGCATGACGACATATCGCTCTGAAAGATCCCCGAGTATGGCCGCGCTGGGGCCATCGAGCCGGTTTCAGGAACAGCGCTGCGCCACCCGTTCACGCAACTGGCGGCGGGCGGCATCCATCTCCTCATCACTGTAGTAGCTGCGCTGGCCGTCGGCGTCGGATCGATAGTAGCGAAATCCTTCCGGCATCTGCGCGAGCTGCTGACGCAACTGGCTGCACTCCTGACGGTGCGCGGTCTGACGCTCGACGGATCGGCTCCTGGCCTGCGCCTGCTCCTGGCGCCGCGCCTCATAGAAACGTTCGCTACGCGCCTGACGCTCGCGAGTCGCGGCATCGCGCTCGACCACCTGAGGTTTGACTTCGACCCGCTCGGCCCCCTGGGCATTGGGGCGCTGGCCGAAATGCACCTGGCCATCGGCATCGACCCAGCGATACACCTCCGCCGCCGCCAACCCCGGCAACAGCAACAAACAGCAGAACCACAAGCGCATGAGCATCCTCCTTGAACCCGACTCTCAGCCTAACCCCGACTCGGCCAACCGCCAAGCGCCGGCGAGCGGGGATCAAGGTGCGGCGCCTTGCGCCTCCGCTGCGTTCAGGTGACCGAGCTCGCGCAGCGTCTCCAGGCGAGCCCGGGCGCGGAAGGCATATTCGCTGGCCGGATAGTGAGTGAGGATGAACTGATAGGTCTGCCCCGCGTCGACGAACAGGTTCTGGCGCTCCAGGCACTGGCCCCGCAGCAGGGAAATCTCCGGCTGCAAATAACTGCGCGAGCGGCTTCTGCGCTCGGCTTGCGACAGCTCCAGCATGACCTCGTCGCAGTCGCCCTGCTGGTAGGCGAGGTAGGCGTTGTCCAGGTGCCGGTCGAGCGACCAGCGGGTGCAGCCGGCGGCACTCAGCGCCAGGCTCAGAATCAACAGGGTACGCATAGCCATCTCCTCAGTTGCCGACTGTATCGACCGTCACGCCAGATTCTTCAGCGCGCCAGGTGCAGTGCTCGGCGCGGGGCCGGGTCGCCGACTAAGCTGATGCAGATCAACCCCTTCGCCGAGTCGATGCGCTGCAATAGCCCGACCCGCTATAGAGAGGTTCAGGCCCATGAATCTACACCACCTGCTGGTTGTGATCGATGCACAAGAGTCCCGCCAACCGGCCCTGGAGCGCGCTGCCTGGCTGGCTCGACAGAACCAGGCGCAGCTGCACCTGCTGCTGGTCGAATACGATGCGGCGCTGGATGCCAGCCACCTGTTCGACAGCGGCATGCAGGCCAGGACCCGCGCCGCGCTGCTGGAGCAACGCAGCACCTGGCTGGAAGAACGGGTCGCGCCGCTGCGGGCCGAAGGCCTGCAACTGCACCTGGACGTGCGCTGGGGCCGGCCACAGCATGACCTCGTGCTGGAGAAAGTGGCCGAGATAGGTCCCGGCCTGGTGTTCAAGTCCGCCGCGCACAGCAGCCTGCTGCGGCGCCTGCTGCTGAGCGACAGCAACTGGCAACTGATTCGCCACTGCCCGGTGCCGCTCTGGCTGGTGCAGCATGGCCAATGGCGCGACGGCAAGCTGTGCACCGCCCTGGACCCCT
Source organism: Pseudomonas zhanjiangensis (assembly GCF_041027545.1). NCBI lineage: Bacteria > Pseudomonadati > Pseudomonadota > Gammaproteobacteria > Pseudomonadales > Pseudomonadaceae > Pseudomonas > Pseudomonas zhanjiangensis. Next base: position 100,445 of record NZ_JBFTEG010000013.1, read on the forward strand.
TGCACAGTGCCGACAAGCCGGCCGCGCTGGACCACCAGCTGATCCAGGCCGCGCTGGAACTGAAGCGCGCGTTTGGCCTGCACGTCGACTATGTGCACAGCTACGCCCCTCTGCCGCGCAGCCTGGTATTCGATGCCGAGCTGGTCGCCGACTACGAAGGCTATGTGGCCCGCAGCGCGCGCCAGCATCGCCAGGCCTTCGAGCAACTGCTCGGCCAGTATCCGATCGATCCGGCCGAGCGCCACCTGCTCGAAGGCTTTGCCGAGGAAGTACTGCCGCGCTTCGTTCGCGAGCACGACATCGACCTGCTGCTGATGGGCGCCATCGCCCGCGGCCATCTGGACACGGCGCTGATCGGGCACACCGCCGAACGCATGTTGGAGCACGTCGAATGCGACCTGTTGGTACTCAAGCCCGACGCGAAAGGTAGTGTAGCCGGCCAATGACTACAGGGTCGCGGCGTAGTAGCCTCGCGCTCAACTGCAGCTCAGGAGCCCGCGCATGACCCTACGTCGCACCAAAATCGTCGCCACCCTTGGCCCGTCGAGCAACTCGCCCGAGGTGCTCGAACAGCTGATTCTCGCCGGCCTGGATGTGGCCCGCCTGAACTTCTCCCATGGCTCGCCCGAGGAACACAAGGCGCGCGCCCGACTGGTGCGCGACCTGGCCGCCAAGCACGGCCGCCACGTCGCCCTGCTCGGCGACCTGCAGGGGCCGAAGATCCGCATCGCCAAGTTCGCCGACAAGCGCATCGAGCTGAAGGTCGGCGACCGCTTCACCTTCTCCACCAGCCACCCGCTCACCGCCGGCAACCAGCAGATCGTCGGCATCGACTACCCGGACCTGGTCAAGGACTGCGGCGTCGGCGACGAACTGCTGCTCGACGACGGCCGGGTGGTCATGCGGGTGGAAAGCGCCAGCAGCGACGCCCTGCACTGCGAGGTGATCATCGGTGGCCCGCTGTCCGACCACAAGGGCATCAACCGCCGCGGCGGCGGCCTGACCGCGCCGGCACTGACCGACAAGGACAAGGCCGACATCAAGCTGGCGGCGGAAATGGACCTGGATTACCTCGCGGTGTCCTTCCCGCGCGATGCCTCGGACATGGAGTACGCCCGCCAGCTGCGCGACGAGGCCGGCGGCAGCGCCTGGCTGGTGGCCAAGATCGAACGCGCCGAAGCGGTGGCCGACGACGAGACCCTCGATGGCCTGATCCGCGCCAGCGACGCGGTGATGGTCGCCCGCGGCGACCTTGGGGTGGAAATCGGCGACGCCGAGCTGTGCGGCATCCAGAAGAAGATCATCCTGCACGCGCGCCGCCACAACAAGGCGGTGATCACCGCCACGCAGATGATGGAGTCGATGATCCACAACCCGATGCCGACCCGTGCCGAGGTCTCCGACGTGGCCAACGCCGTGCTCGACTACACCGATGCGGTGATGCTCTCGGCGGAAAGCGCCGCCGGCGCCTACCCGCTCGAGGCGGTGCAGGCCATGGCGCGGATCTGTCTCGGCGCCGAGAAACACCCGACCAGCCAGCAGTCCAGCCACCGCATCGGCAAGAGCTTCGAGCGCTGCGACGAGAGCATCGCCCTGGCCGCCATGTACACCGCCAACCACTTCCCCGGGGTCAAGGCGATCATCGCCCTGACCGAGAGCGGCTACACGCCGCTGATCATGTCGCGCATTCGCTCTTCGGTACCGATCTACGCCTTCGCCCCGCACCGCGGTACCCAGGCCCGCGCCGCCCTGTTCCGCGGCGTCTACACGGTGCCCTTCGACCCGGTGGCGCTGCCGCCGGAACAGGTCAGCCAGGCCGCGGTGGACGAGCTGCTCAAGCGCGGCCTGGTCGAACAGGGCGATTGGGTGATCCTGACCAAGGGCGACAGCTACCACACCATCGGCGGCACCAACGGCATGAAGATCCTGCATGTCGGCGATCCGCTGGTTTAAGCCCAAGCCGTAACGCAAGAAGGCCGCTCGATGAGCGGCCTTCTTGTTTGACTCAAGCCCTCAGGCGAACCGGCTGAAATCCGCCGGGCGCCGCTGCATGAAGGCGGTCAGGGCCTCGATGGCCTCCGGCGAGCGCAGGCGCTGGCCGAACAGTGCGCCCTCCTCCTCGATCACCCGGCGCAGCTGCTCGCGATCCGGCGCGCGCATCAGGCGCTTGCTGTCGGCCACCGCCGAGGGCGCCAGCTGCTGGAAGCGCAGGGCCATCTCGCGGGCCTTGGCCAGGGTCGCGGCGCCGTCGTCCAGCGCCTGGTTGGCGATGCCCCAGGCCGCGGCCTGCGCACCGCTGAAGCGCTCGCCGAGCAGCAGCAACTCGGCCGCCCGGGCATGGCCGAGCAGACGCGGCAGGATCAGGCTGGAGCCGAATTCGGGGCACAGGCCGAGGTTGACGAAGGGCATCTTCAGGATCGCCTCGCGACTGACGTAGACCAGGTCGCAATGCAGCAACAGGGTGGTGCCGATGCCCACCGCCGGGCCGCTGACCGCCGCCACCACCGGCTTGCCGAACTCGAACAGGGCCAGCATGAACTGGAACACCTCGCTGCCCAGCCCGGATGGCGGCGCCTGAATGAAATCGGCCACATCGTTGCCACTGGTGAAGCAGTCCTCACTGCCGGTGATCAGTACCGCGCGCACGCTCGGGTCCTGGTCGGCCTGGACCAGGGTCTCGGCCATGGCACTGTACATGGCCCGGGTCAGGGCATTCTTCTTGTCCAGGCGGTTCAGGCGCAGGGTCAACAACCCCTGCTCACGCTCGACCACGACATGCTCGCTCATAGGCACTCCTCGGCAACGGGTGCCGCACGGCGGCTAGCGGGCGTGCGGCAGAAAAAGATCGGCGAACACCTGATTGCGCGGGATACCGGCCAGGTACAGGCGGCGCGCAAAGGTGTCGACACTCTCGGGCTGGCCGCAGAGTAAGGCCAGGGTTTGCCGGGAGACAAGCCGCAGTTCGGCCATTGCCGCCGGCAACTCGGCCGCGGTGATGAGCTCGACCTGCACCTGCGGGTGGACGGCGGCCAGCGCCGCCAGGGCTTCGGCCAGATAATGGCCGCTGGCATCATGGGCCAGGTGAATGAGCCGAATGCTGCCCTGGTGATCCTGGCGCAGGGCTTCACGCAACACACCGTAGAGCGGCGCCAGACCGGTGCCGGCGGCCAGCAGCCAGAGCGGGCGCGCCTGCCAGTCGGGGTCATAGTGCAGGGCCCCGCCGCGCAACTCGCCCAGGCGCAGGCTGTCACCCGGTGCGAGCCGCCGCGCGGCATCGCTGAAGGCACCGGGGCGGCCGCAGTCCAGGTGAAACTCCAGCCAGGGGTCTTCGCCGGGCAGGCTGGCCAACGAGTAGGGCCGGGCCACGCCGCTGTCGGTCCACAGCACCAGATGCTGTCCGGCGCGATAACGCAGGGGCCGCTGCGCCACCAGGCGCAGGCGCAGCACATCGGCGCTGAGCCAGCTGCAACTGTCGACAAGAGCGGGCAGACCGTCGCGCCGCGGGTCGAATACCTCGAGCTGCAGGTCGTCGACGAGCCGGCACTGGCAGGCCAGGCGCCAGCCCTGCTCACGCCGCGACGGATCGAGGGCCTCGGGCTTGTCGTCCAGCGGCTCGCCACGCAGACAACGCACCAGGCAGGCATGACAGCTGCCGGCGCGGCAGCTGTAGGGCAAGGCCACGCCGCCTGCGAGCAGCGCATCGAGCAGGTTGCTGCCGGAGGCAGCATTGAAGCACTGCGGGCCGACGCGTAACTCAGGCACTCACACACTCCCAGGTCGCCGCGCAGCGGTTGCGCCCGCTGCGCTTGGCCTGATACAGGGCCTGATCGGCGCTGTGCAGCGCCTCATCCAGATTATCGTGCATGGTCAACAGGGTCATTCCGATGGACAGACTCAGATTATCCACCTTAACACCCATGGGCTCAGCCCGACTGAAGGCCACACGCAGGCGCTCGCAACACCTGCTGAACTGCTCGGCATCGGTATTGGGCAGCAGCAGCACGAACTCCTCGCCGCCATAGCGGGCGATCAGGTCACCCTCGCGCAGACCGGCCTGCGCCACGCTGGCGAAGGTCTGCAGCACCCGGTCGCCGACGGCGTGGCCATGCACATCGTTAATCCGCTTGAAATGATCCAGGTCGATCAGGGCCAAGCCATGCTGGCGCTCGCCGCTCAGGTTGGCCAGGTGGTGGCTGGCCAGACGCAGAAAGTGACGGCGATTGAACAACCCGGTCAGCTCATCGGTCGAGGCCAGGTCCTCAAGCTGGCGCATCATTCCGCGCAGGGTGTCCTGGTGCGCCTGCAGGGCAAACCGGCGCCGGCGCATGCGCTGGCGCAGGGCCTGCACGTAGCTGGCGAACAGGCCCAGCCAGATCAGCACACCGGCCAGCACGCAGACCTGCAGGATGGCCAGGCTGGTGGAATGCAGCCGCCCGGTGAAGGCCTCGAACAGGTTCAGCCCGGCGAAACCGAAGAAGGCGAAGGCCGCACAGCGAACGAAGACCGGTGGCGGCAGATGGAACACGCCGAACAGCAGAATCAGCACATAGATCGTCAGCAATGCCCCCCGTCCCTCGGCGAATAACGCGAGCAGGGCCGTCAGCCAGGCCAGGGCCACCAGCATCTGCGCCTCGGTCAGGCTGGGGTCGCGAAAGCGCAGATTCTTTCTGGAGAGAAACAGCACGAGAAAAATCAGCTGGGTCAGCACCGCGGCCCCGGTAAGCATCAGGGTAGTGGTGACAGAGGCGTGCAGCAGTCCATTGAGCAACGCGATCCAGCACAACAGGGCGGTCAGGGCGTAGCTCGCCGCCGCCATGCCGAATCGCTTCAGCAGCAGGCTTTGCAGGGATCGCTGAGTGGCGCGTGGCGTACTCATCGTGATGGGCTCCATCCCATACTGGCAATCAGCCGCCACTCTACGCCGAGATGGCAGAAATGCCTAGCCGGCGGCGGTGGGCGATCAGCGACCAAGGTCGACTGTCGGCGGGTGTCCGCCTGCGCGCCCGCGCGCTATACTGCCGCGCCTTTTTTACTGCATCAGCGCGCCGGGTCGTGGTCCGGTGTCCCTCGAAGTTCCTGCCCTACAAAGGAGCGCCAAGCATGACCGTGATCAAGCAAGACGACCTGATCCAGAGCGTCGCCGACGCCCTGCAGTTCATCTCCTACTACCACCCCGTGGACTTCATCCAGGCCATGCATGAGGCCTACCTGAAGGAAGAGTCCCCGGCCGCGCGCGATTCCATGGCGCAGATCCTGATCAACTCGCGCATGTGCGCCACCGGTCACCGGCCAATCTGCCAGGACACCGGCATCGTCACCGTGTTCATCCGCGTCGGCATGGACGTGCGCTGGGACGGCGCCACCATGAGCGTCGACGACATGATCAACGAGGGCGTACGTCGCGCCTACAACCTGCCGGAGAACGTCCTGCGCGCCTCGATCCTGGCCGACCCGGCCGGTGCCCGCAAGAACACCAAGGACAACACCCCGGCGGTGATCCACTACTCCATCGTCCCCGGCGACAAGGTCGAGGTGGATGTGGCGGCCAAGGGCGGCGGCTCGGAGAACAAGTCGAAGATGGCCATGCTCAACCCGTCCGACTCGATCGTCGACTGGGTACTCAAGACCGTGCCGGAAATGGGCGCCGGCTGGTGCCCGCCGGGCATGCTCGGCATCGGCATCGGCGGCACCGCCGAGAAGGCCGCGGTGATGGCCAAGGAAGTGCTGATGGAGTCCATCGACATCCACGAGCTGAAGGCCCGCGGCCCGCAGAACCGCATCGAGGAGCTGCGCCTGGAGCTGTTCGACAAGGTCAACCAGCTGGGCATCGGCGCCCAGGGCCTGGGCGGTCTGACCACGGTGCTCGACGTCAAGATCATGGACTACCCGACCCACGCCGCCTCCTTGCCGGTGTGCATGATCCCCAACTGCGCCGCCACCCGTCACGCCCACTTCGTGCTGGACGGTTCCGGCCCGGCCGAACTGGAAGCGCCGGACCTGGACGCCTACCCGGAAATCGTCTGGGAAGCCGGCCCGAGCGCGCGCCGGGTCAATCTGGACACCCTCACCCCGGAAGAAGTGCAGAGCTGGAAGCCGGGCGAGACCGTGCTGCTCAACGGCAAGATGCTCACCGGCCGCGACGCTGCGCACAAGCGCATGGTCGACATGCTGAACAAGGGCGAACAGCTGCCGGTAGACCTGAAAGGCCGCTTCATCTACTACGTCGGCCCGGTCGATCCGGTCGGCGACGAAGTGGTCGGCCCGGCCGGCCCGACCACCGCCACGCGGATGGACAAGTTCACCCGGCAGATCCTCGAAAGCACCGGCCTGCTCGGCATGATCGGCAAGTCCGAGCGAGGCCCGATCGCCATCGAGGCGATCAAGGACAACAAGGCCGTGTACCTGATGGCCGTCGGCGGCGCCGCGTATCTCGTGGCCCAGGCGATCAAGAAGTCCAAGGTGCTGGCCTTCGCCGAACTGGGCATGGAAGCGATCTACGAGTTCGAGGTCAAGGACATGCCGGTCACCGTGGCGGTCGACACCAACGGCGAGTCGGTGCACATCACCGGCCCGGCGATCTGGAACAAGAAGATCGCCGACAGCCTGGCGGTGGAAGTGAAGTAAATCCTTTCGCAGCAACGCAGAAGCCCGGCCCAGTGCCGGGCTTCTGCGTTTTCCGGCTCGGGCCGGCCGCGCTCGCCAGCGCTGCAGTTACCCCCGGCGCCCGCCGGCACGGAAACGCCCCGGCGCCACATCGAAGAACTCGCGAAAGCAGCGGCGAAAATGCGAGATGCTGACGAAGCCGCTGGCCACGGCGATATCGGTGAGCGACTTGTTGGTCTGCTGCAGCAACTGACGGGCGCGGGTCAGGCGCAGCTCCAGGTAGTAACGCGAGGGCGTCGCTTGCACGTGGCGGCAGAACAGGCGTTCGAGCTGGCGCCGGGAGATGGCCACGCAGGTGGCGATCTCGTCCACCGTCAGCGGCTCGTCGATGTTGTTGTGCATCAGTTCCAGCGCCAGCTTCAGCGGCTGCGGCAGGGTCGGGTCGCAGTCGACCGCCACCACCGAAACGTCCATGACCTCCTGCATCTTGTCGCAGCTGAGCACCTCCTCCACCGCATGGACCAGGTTGTCGCCACAGTCACGCTTGACCACCTCGAGCATCATGCCCAGCGAACTGTTGGCGCCGGCGCAGCCGATGCGCTCGCGGTCCAGCACGAAGGCGTGGCTGGACAACCTGACCTTGGGAAACAGCTCGGCCATCATCGCCCGGCCGTCGGGGTGGAAGGCGCAGTCGTAGCCGTCCAGCAGACCCGCTTCAGCGAGAAAATAGGCGCCGTTCCACAGCCCGCCAAGCATGGCGCCGGCAGCGTCGGCCGAGCGCAGCTTGGCCCTGAGCAGCGGGTCGGGCTGCAATTGCACGCGAAAGCCGCCACAGACCACGATCAGGTGTTGCTGGCGCTCCTCCAGATCGGCCAGGCGGCAACCGGCCGAGATGGCAATGCCCAGGTCGCTGACCACCACGTCTTCGCGGCCGCCGACCACCAGCACCTCGTAGCGCGGCACGGCGCTCATCAGGTTGGCCGTGACCAGGGCATCCACGGCGCCGGTGAAGGCCATCATCGAGAAGTTGTCCAGCAGCACGAAGGCAACCCGGTGCGCGGCCACGGTCGGCTCGTCACGCAGGACCCGGTCGAGGTGCACCCGGTTCTTGTCCTTGAGGACGCTCTCGAACGACGATCTCATCTGCTAACTCTCACCCGTGTAGATTCCGGCCCATGGTAACCCCTTGGCCGCCACCGCCTTCGGCGACGCCCACGATAGCAGGCGGCGACGCTGCCGCGCAGCGCGCCGACGCCGCCGATGAGGGCTCAGAACGGCAAGGGCAGCTTGGTGGTGCGCCCGCCGTCGACCACCACGACCTGACCGGTGATGAACGCCGCCTCGTCGGAGGCGAGGAACACCACAGTAGCGCCGACGTCCTGCGGCGTGCCGGTGCGGCCGACCGGGTGCAGGGCCAGCAGGCCCCGGCGCGCGGCGTTCGGATCGTCCTGGGCATTGAGGTAGACCTCGCTCAGGTCGGAGTCGATCCAGCCCGGGGCGATGGCGTTGCAGCGGATGCCGTCGCTGCCCAGATCGACCGCCAGCGCCCGGGTCAGACCGTGCAGCCCGGCCTTGGAGGCACAGTAGGCGGCGTGCATGGGATTGGCGCCCAGCCCCTCGATCGAGCCGATATTGATGATGCAGGCGTTGCCACGCTGACGCATCTGCCACAACAGTTCACGGGCGAGAAACACCGGGGCGCGCAGGTTGACCGCCAGCATGTGATCCCAGTCGTCCTCGCTCAGCACGTCGATCGGCTGCTCGACCATGAAGCCGGCATTGTTGACCAGCACATCGGCGCCGCCCAGGTACTCCTGCGCCGCCTCGGCGATCCGCCGGGGTGCGGCGCGATCGGCCAGGTCCGCCGCGACGAAGAATACATCCGGGTTGGCCGCCAGTTCGGCGTCCAGCGCCTGGCGCTGTGCCACCAGCACGCGCGCGCCGGCGGCCAGGAGCTTCTCGGTGATGCCGCGGCCAATGCCGCGGCCCCCGCCGGTTACCACCGCGTTCTTACCAGTGAGCATCATGTTCGTCTCCTTAGCCGGACACCGGCTTGGCGCCGGCGAGCGGGAAGATCTCGCCGGCAATATAACGGGCCTGGTCGCTGGCCAGCTGGGCCAGCGCCTCGACCGCCCTGTGCGGGCAGCGCATCAGCGAGCTGTCGATCTCATGCGGACAGGGCACGCCCGCTGGCGCCACCGGCGACCTGCCCCGGTCGCGGATACAGGCCCCGCACCGTGGCTGTATTAACCATAGTCGCGCCCGCCCCCCCTTTCATCGGCGCAGGCGCCACCCCGGCGCCCGGCCACTGGAGCAGACGCCCGGCCATGACCGGCTCGCCGGCTCTCTCCTTCGGCCTACTGGGTTGCGGCTGGCGCGTTGAACAACAAGTCGAACAGGGCCTCACAGCTGGCGCTGGTGGGCAGCTCGGCGATGGCCTGCTCGATGGCCAGGCGCTGCGGCTCGCTCAGGCTGACGCCGGCCAGCAGGTGGAACTTGGCGCGGAACTCGGCCTGGGTCATGGCGGTGGCCGGGTCGCCCTTGGCCGCGGTGATCGGGCTGGTGAAGCGCTGGCCATCCTTGAGCAACACCGTCACCCGCGAGAGGATCTCACCCGGGAAGCGCGCCGACAGGTCATCGGCCTCGACGATCTCGATGCGCTGGCTGATGGCGAGAATGTCGGCGGCGTGGATCGCCTCGCCAGTCACCTCCAGCGGGCCGACCTGACCGCGCACCACCAGGGCCGCCAGGGGGAAGGCCAGGGCGTACTGGGCCTCGTCGGCGTTGGCCGGGGTGTGGCCCTGCAGGCGCATGGACTCGTGGAAGGTCTCGACCTGGATGTGCTCGACGGCCTGGCCGCTGATCTGCGGATGCTCGGCCAGCAGCGCGGTCATCGCGGTCAGCGCCGGCTGCGCCCAGCGGCACACCGGCCAGGGCTTGAAGTACTGGGCGTCGATCTCCCAGCGCTGGCCGAGGTCGTGCCACTGCGCCGCCACCGCCGTGGTTTCGACCGTCTCGGCTGGCGCCCCGGTGACCCCGGCCTGGGCCAGCAGCAGGGCGTTGAGCCCGGCATGGGCGCCGGCGCCGTGGGCGTCACGCAGCATCGAGGGATGATCGACCAGGCGCATCATCGGGCAGCGCGGGCCGAAGTACTCGGCGATGCCCAGGGCATGGCGAAAGGTCGCCTCGTCCAGGCCGAGCAGGCGGGTGCCGGCGCAGACCACCCCGAGACCGGAGAAGGAACCGGAGGCATGGTACTCGGGGGCGGTCGCCATCAGCGCGGCGCCGGCGCGCAGCGCCGTCTCGTAGCCGATGCACAGGGCGCTGAGCAGCTCCTCGCCGCTGATCGCCCTGCCCTGCTGGCGGCAGGCATCGACCAGGGCCAGCACGGCCGGCACCACGGTGGCGCCGGCATGGCCCTTGGAGGTGAAGTGACCCTCGTGGGCATCCAGGCTGTCGACGCAGAAGCCGCCGGCCCAGCCGGCGCCCAGCGGGTGCACGGCACGACCGTCGAACAGCAGGCGGCTGGCCAGGTTGCCGGCCGGATGATGATTGAGCGCGTACTGGCGGAGGATCTGGCTGGTCTGGTTGTCGCGGGCGCCGGCGGCGACCCCGAGGATATCCAGCAGGCAGGTCTGCAGCAGTTCGCGGGTGTGCGCCGGCGCCTGGCTGAAGGTGAAATCACGGACGAACGAATAGAGCGACATGCGGCTACTCCACAGACGAGACTCGAAACAGGGGCAAAAAAAGGCGCCCATAGGGGCGCCAAGAAAGGGTTGTCACATGAGCCGTGACTCAGTTGGCCGCGGCGCGGGCCTGTTGCAGCCAGCGGTCGAAGCGGGTGCGGTGCGCGGCAATCCAGTCGGCGGCATGACGCTTGATGTCGGCGACGCTGTTCTCGCCCTGCTGCATCTTCAGGTTCTGCACGCTCTCGTCGACGGTGCTGATCTGCAGCTTGGACAGGAAGGCCACGGCCGCCGGATTCTTCTCGGCGAAGTCCTTGTTCAGCACGGACTCGACCTTATCCACGGCGAAGCCCAGGTTCTTGCCATTGAAGCTGGTGTTGACGCTGTTGTCGCCACCGGGCAGGTCGGTTTGCGGCACCTCCAGCCAGACCACATCCTTGCCCTCGACCAGCACGCCGGCGATCCACTGCGGCACCCAGGTGTAATAGAGGATCGGCTTGCCTTCCTTGTAGCGGGCGATGGTGTCGGCCATCAGGGCGAAGTAGGAACCGCGGTTGTGGGCGACGGTTTTCTCCAGGTCATAGGCCTTGAGGTGGTGGTCGATGATCAGTTCGCAACCCCAGCCCGGGTTGCAGCCGGTGAGGTCGGCCTTGCCGTCGTCATCGGCGTCGAACAGCTTGGCGATCTCCGGCTTCTTCAGGTCGGTCAGGTACTTGATGTTGTATTGCTCGGCAGTCTTCTTGTCGATCAGGTAGCCCTGCAGCACGCCCGGGATCACGTCGCCGGCCTTGACCATGGTGTCGTCGCCGCCAGCCTTCTGGTAGAAGGTGTCGTGCAGCTTGTCCCACAGGTGCACGCTGAAGTCCGCGTCGCCATAGGACAGCGCCAGCATCATGGTGGCGTATTCGGTTTCCTTCGGCTCCTGCACCTCGTAGCCCAGCTCTTTCAGGCCGGCGATGGCCAGTTCACCGCGAAAACGCTCCTCGGCGATGGTCGGGAAGATCGGCGTCACCTTCACCCCCTCCCCCGGTTTCTCGGCCGAAGCGGCCTGGCCGTAGAGCGATACCAGGCTCAGGGACGCCACTGCGGCGCAGTGCAGCAGCTTCTGGGTGAATCCACGCTTGCTCAAAGTCATCGTCATCTACCTCTTGTGGTTTTCTTCTCGGGTTTAGCTACGGCAGGTTTCAGGAACTGGCCTTGGCGGCCTGTGGGCGGCTGCCGAACAGGCGCAACACCAGGCCGACGGGGCCGCTGTGGTACCAGCGCAGGCTCGGGTCGGCATTGCTGCGCTCGCCCATGGCCTGGGTCAGGCGGTCGAGGAAGATGGCCAGCAGCACCAGGCCGACACCGCCGACCGTGGCCAGGCCCATGTCCAGGCGACCAATGCCGCGCAAGACCATCTGGCCCAGGCCGCCGACCGAAATCATCGAGGCGATCACCACCATCGACAGCGACAGCATCAGGGTCTGATTGACGCCGGCCATGATGGTCGGTGCGGCCAGCGGCAGCTGCACACGCATCAGCATCTGCCGCGGGGTGCAGCCGAAGGCGCGGGACGCCTCGATCTTGTCTTCCGGCACCTGGCGGATGCCCAGGTTGGTCAGGCGCACCAGCGGCGGCACGGCGAAGACGATGGTGACCAGCACGCCGGGAACGTTGCCGATGCCGAACAGCATGACCACCGGCACCAGGTAGACGAACGCGGGCAGGGTCTGCATGGCATCGAGTATCGGCCGTATGGTTTTTTCCAGACGGTCACTACGCGACGAGAGGATGCCCAAGGGAATGCCGACCAGGGCACAGAAGAACACCGAGGTCAGCACCAGCGACAGGGTGGTCATGGCCTCTGACCAGACGCCGATCATGCCCAGCAGGGTCAGGGTGATGGCGCAGAACCAGCCCAGGCGTGCGCCGGCCACCTGCCAGCCGAGCAGCGCCGAGAGGAGAATGCCGATCGACGGCGGAATGCTCTGCAGGATGTACTCGAAGCCGTTGAGCACCTGGTCGATCGGCCAGCGAATGGCGCGAAAGAACTCGCGAAAGTTGTGCACCAGGTAATTCAAGGTGCTCTCAACCCAGTCCCCGAGGGGAATGGTCAGGGTCTGGAAGGGGTCTAGCAAACTGAACTCGGACATGGGGATACCTGCTCTTCGATTCTGCTGGAGGTAATGCGGCTAGGACTGGCCGGCCACTCAGTGGCGGCTCAGGGTCTGCAGCAGCAGATTCTTGGAAATGGTGCCCTTGAAGGCACCGCCGTGGTCCAGCACCGGCACCGGGTAGGGCACCGAGGCCACCAGGTTGAGCACGTCATGCAGCGGCGTATCGACGTAGATCGGTTGATGGTGGTCCAGGCGCAGCTGCTCGAGGCGCTGCAGTCCGGCGCCGCTGCCGTTTAGCGCATCGGGCTCGACCACCCCGAGCAGGCGGTCGGCTTGATCGATCAGGTAGCCGAAGGGCACGCCGGTCTGGAAGCCCGGCGCCTGGCCATTGACCCGGCATACCGCTGCGTGGTCCATCTGCGCCACATCGCCGGCGTTGAGTACCCGCGAGCTGTCGAAGCCGTGGAAGAAGTTCTCCACGTATTCGTTGGCCGGGTTGCACAACAGTTCCTGCGGGGTGCCGATCTGCACCACCCGACCGCCTTCCATGATGGCGATGCGATGGCCGATGCGAATGGCCTCTTCGATATCGTGGGAGATGAAGATGATGGTGCGCTGCTGCTCGGCCTGCAGGCGGATCAGCTCGCCCTGCATCTCGCTGCGAATCAGCGGGTCGAGGGCGGAGAAGGCCTCGTCCATCAGCAGGATGGTCGGGTCGTTGGTCAGCGCCCGGGCCAGGCCGACGCGCTGCTGCATGCCGCCGGACAACTGGTGCGGGTAGCTGTTCTCGTGGCCGGCCAGGCCGACCTGGCGCAGCGCCTCGACCGCCCGGACCTTGCGCTCCTGCTCGCCGACGCCGGAGATCTCCAGGCCGAAGGCGGCGTTGTCGAGCACGCTCATGTGCGGCATCAGGGCGAAGGACTGGAACACCATGCCCATTTCCTTGCGCCGTACCTCGAGCAGGTCCTTGTCGGACAGCCCGGTGATCTCGCGGCCGTTGAGGTGAATGCTGCCGGAGGTGGGTTCGATCAGCCGGTTGAACAGGCGCACCATGGTCGACTTGCCCGAACCGGACAGGCCCATGATGACGAAGATCTCGCCGCGCTTGACCGAAAAGCTGGCGTCGAACACGCCAACCACCTGCCCGGTTTTCTGGAATATTTCGTCCTTGTCGGCGCCTTTGCGCAGCATATCCATGGCCACTTCCGGCTGTGCGCCGAACACCTTGAATATATTCTTGACCGAGAGAATCTCGTCAGCCTGAGTCATAACGTCCTCTTCTTATACATGCGCTCAATCGGCAAGCGGTCGCACCACAGCCATGACTGGCGGCGACCATGCCTCTTGAAAACTGGACTATCTGGAAAACTTCGGCAGGTACTGAATTAGCCGCTAATAGCGCCTGGATCCCACTTGACACTCCACGCTGTAAGTGCCGCTTCTTGTGGGTTCAGATTAAGTTTGGGGGGAGACGGGGTCCAACGACATTTGTTTGGCGCAAACCATAACGTGATGTTATCGGTTATGAGCGGCGCGCCCCGGGCCGACTCGCGCGTCGCGCGCTGAATTCAGGACCCATCAGCCGCAGGAAAGGCGGCGCGATTGCCCGAGATAGAGGGGTGACTCGGGCGCCGTCGGCGACGCCCGGCGCGCGCCTGCATTTGGTCGAACAACCCGCGGAGGGCTGCCAGGACGCTCGGCGACGCCGGCCCCTGGAGGCTAGCGTTCGGGCGTGGCGTATTGGCCCTGCATGCGCCGCGCCGCGGCCTCGGCGGCTTCCAGCCCGGCATCGACCGCCTGCTTGAAGCCGGCCTCGATCATCGCCTGCAAGCCCGCCGCGGTGGTGCCGCGGTAATCGAGCATGGCCTCGACCATGGCGGCCGGCGGCATGCCGTCGCGGCCGAGCAGCTGGCTCGCCCCGACCACCACGCCACGCACCGCGTTCTCGGCCACCTGGCGGGGCAGCCCCCTGGCCAGGGCATGGGCCAGCATCGCCTCGGCCAGCAGCGCCGGATAGGCCGCGCCCGAGCCGACCAGACCGGTCAGATAGTCGAGATCGGCCTCGCTGGCCACCTCGTCGCTGCTGCCGCAGCTCTCGAACATCGCCCGGGTGAAGGCCCGGTCGGCGGCGCTGACCTGCTCGCTGGCGAACCAGGGCGTATAGCACTGGCCGATCTCGGCCGCCGCGTTGGGCATGGCGCGGATAACCCGGCGGCTGCCGGTGCGCGCCACCAGGGTGTCGAGGGAAACCCCGGCCATAAAGGAGATCACCAGCTTGTCCGCGGCGTCGATCTCGACGGCGGCGAACTGCTCGGGACGCACCGACAGCACGATGATGTCGGCCCGCTGCGCCAGCTCGCGGTTATCCGTGGTCAGCTGCACCTGCGGCCAGGCGTCGAAGCCCTCGACCCGCCCGCTGCGGCTGGAGAGGATCAAGCTGGCCGGCGCCAGCACGCCCTTCTCCAGCATGGCGGCGCCGATCGAACGGCCCAGCCAGCCACCACCGCCGATGATGCCGACTGTCAGTTCAGTGAACATGCGCATACCTCTCAGGCTGATTCGTTGGGGCCGATCGAGACCAGCACCGGTTCGGCCACGGCGTAACCGTGGCGGGCGTAGAAACGCTGCAGCTCGCGGGCTTGCGGGGCCTGCCCGGTGAAAATCTTCACGTACTCGGGGATGCGCTGCATGCGCACCAGGGTGTCCTCGCGGCTGTTCATGCTGATATAGCCGATCTGGGTCAGGTACATGGAGCGGGCCCGCACATCGGCCGGCAAGGCCTCGTAGCCGAAGCGCACGAACATCTCGGCCAACGCCGCCAGGCGCGCCTTGTCGGCGATCTCGACCTGGGCGGCCACTTTGGGCTCCTGCAGCGCCCAGCTGCGCACCGCGAACTCGAACTGCGAATCGAACAGCGCCGGGTTCAGCCAGCAGTCGAAGACATTGAGAATGGCCTCGGCGATGCTCTCGGCGTAGGCCTGGCTCTGACCGACCAGGTTGTCGGTGTTCTTCACCCGCCAGCGCTCCAACAGCGCCGCCAGCAGTTCCTCGCGGTCCTTGAAGAACCAGTAGAAGCTGGTTCGCGACAGGTTCAGCTTCTTCGCCAGCGGCAGGATGCGCACGGCCTCGACGCCCGACTCGATCAGGCCTTCGTAGGCCGCCTCCAGCCAGCCCTCGGCCGAGCCGCGCCAGCCGCTGTCATTGCTTTTGGTAGGTTCGCTCATGCCCCGATGGTAGCGGGCGCCGTGGCTTCGCACAATGCGGAGTGTGCATAGACGTCCAGCAACATGACACAGCTGTACATTTTACGGCGTGTCGGCTTCTCCACCTGAATACCAGGGAGCACCTGCAGAACCAGGGCCTCACAGCCGCGCTTGCGACAGAAGTTTACCGTGAGCGACATCCAGGCTTGCGAGCAATGTACAGTTGAGTCAGATTAATTGACACCTGTGTACATTACCCTCGGGTACAGGCCATAGCCCCTACCAACGTGGAGCCCTGACCATGTCGAATGACCCGCTGCTTCAGCCCTACCAGCTCAAGCACCTGACCCTGCGCAACCGGATCATCACCACCTCGCACGAACCGGCCTACCCCGAGGACGGCATGCCCAAGGCGCTCTACCGCGCCTACCACGTCGAGCGGGCCAAGGCCGGCGTGGCCCTGACCATGACCGCCGGCTCGGCCGCGGTATCGCGTGACAGCCCACCGGTGTTCAACAACATCCTGGCCTACAAGGACGAGGTGGTCGGCTGGATGAAGGACCTCACCGACGAGTGCCACGAGCACGGCGCCGCGGTGATGATTCAGCTCACCCACCTGGGCCGGCGTACCCGCTGGGACAAGGGCGACTGGCTGCCGGTGGTCTCGCCCTCGCACAACCGCGAGGCGGCGCACCGCGCCTTCCCCAAGAAGATCGAAGACTGGGACATCGAGCGCATCATCAAGGACTACGCCGACGCCGCCGAGCGGATGAAGGCCGCCGGCCTGGACGGCATCGAGCTGCAGGCCTACGGCCACCTGATGGACCAGTTCTGGTCGCCGCTGACCAACGAGCTGGACGCGCCCTATGGCGGCTCCCTGGACAACCGCCTGCGCTTCACCTTCGACGTGCTCAAGGCCGTGCGCCAGCGCGTGGGCAACGAGTTCATCATCGGCGTGCGCTACACCGCCGACGAGGCCCTGAATGGCGGGCTGAATGCCGATGAAGGCCTGGACATCTCGCGCCGCCTCAAGGAAAGCGGCATGGTCGACTTCCTCAACATCATCCGCGGCCATATCGACACCGACGCCGGCCTGACCGACGTCATCCCGATCCAGGGCATGCACAACTCGCCGCACCTGGACTTCGCCGGGCAGATCCGCGCCGCCACCGACTTCCCCACCTTCCACGCGGCGAAGATTCCGGACATCGCCACCGCGCGTCACGCCATCGCCTCGGGCAAGGTCGACATGATCGGCATGACCCGCGCGCACATGACCGACCCGCACATCGTGCGCAAGCTCATCGAAGGCCGCGAAGAAGACATCCGCCCCTGCGTCGGCGCCAACTACTGCCTGGACCGCATCTACCAGGGCGGCGCGGCCTACTGCATCCACAACGCCGCCACCGGCCGCGAAACCACCATGCCGCATGAGATTCCCAAGGCCGCCCAGCGGCGCAAGGTGGTGATCGTCGGCGCCGGCCCGGCCGGCCTGGAAGCGGCCCGAGTGGCCGGCGAGCGCGGTCATGAGGTGGTGGTATTCGAGGCCGCCGCCCAGGCCGGCGGGCAGATCCGCCTGACCGCGCAGAGCCCGCGCCGGCGCGAGATGCTCAGCATCATCGACTGGCGCCTGGCCCAGTGCGAGGCCCTGGGCGTGACCTTCCACTACAACAGCTGGGCCGAGGCCGAGACCATTCGCGCCGAGAAGCCCGACGTGGTCATCATCGCCACCGGCGGCTACCCGCACACCGAGGTGCTCAGCGCCGGCAACGAGCTGGTGGTCTCGGCCTGGGACATCATCTCCGGCGACGTCAAGCCGGGCACCAACGTGCTGCTGTTCGACGACGCCGGCGACCACAGCGCCCTGCAGGCCGCCGAGTTCATCGCCCAGAGCGGCGCCAAGCTGGAGATCATGACCCCGGACCGCAGCTTCGCTCCGGAAGTCATGGCGATGAACCTGGTGCCCTACATGCGCTCGCTGCAGAAGCTCGACACCACCTTCACCGTCACCTACCGCCTGGATTCGGTGGCCCGCGAAGGCCAGACCCTGGTGGCCCACATCGACAGCGACTACGGTGGTGTGCGCAAGCAGCGCCACGTCGACCAGGTGGTGGTCAACCACGGGACTCGACCGATGGACGAGCTGTACCTGGAGCTCAAGCCGCTCTCGCGCAACCTCGGCGCGGTGGAATACGCCGACCTGATCGTCGGCAAGCCGCAACACCGCGACGACAACCCGGACGGCGAGTTCCAGCTGTTCCGCATCGGCGACGCCGTGGCCGCCCGCAACACCCACGCGGCCATTTACGACGCCCTGCGTCTGGTCAAGGATCTCTAGGCGCCTGGCCGGACTGGCCAAAATGTACCGGGCATATAGGGGGCTATCCCTTATATGCCCTTCTTTTTTCTAACCGCCTGACCGACGCAATGATGGGTTACGCCGCTACGCGGCTAACCCACCCTACGGACTTGTGGCGCCATTCCGTATTCGGGTAACTTCAACCCACGCAATGACGCATCCCGCAGGCAGGACGCCGGTTATCTTCCCCTGCTTGCACTGCGAGCGCCATCAACCGAGTCATCCTCCGATCCTTTCCGGTTCGGATACCGCCGTGATGCCAACGCATCACGGCCCAGAATTGTTCACACAGGCGGGGTTTGCTGGATGGACTGTTGATGCCGACTTCTGGGGCTGCGTTTTTTTGTACGGTAGTAATGGATGCACGAAATACGGAAGTCACGCGAACCCGCACCCCGACAGGCGTGTCGGCCTAAGCCCTTGATTGGCAACTGATTTTGATCAAAGGCCAGGCGACCTGGCGCGGAGTTATGCAGAACTCGCGACTATTGTATTAGTGCAGAATTCCATCTAATCACTGTTATATTTCCTCATACATCAGGAGATGTGTTTGAGCAAAGAGAAATATCAAATCAAAGAGAAAGCTACATATTTGTGCCTTACCATCATTCAGCATGACCTGGAATGTCTCGACGAAGCTCTAAGAGCTCCTACGAATGATCTCAAGGCACATATTGGAAAGCTTCGGAGCACTCGTAACGTCTTCGTCATACTGAACAACCTCAATGACTTCCTAAAGCAAGGAGGCGTTAGAGGGGATGAAGAATTTCAGAGTCATACACGTAAACTTAGAAAAAAGCTAGGATTTATCAATCATGTTAGAAACAAATCAGCGGGGCATATAGATTTCGTATTGTCGGAGCGCGCCGTTCAATGGATACCCCAATTGTTCATGGAAAGCTCAAGGGAAAATTCTGAATATAGAATTTTCGAAAGTTACAGAGCTCTATTAGAGGCCTCAATAAACTCATTCTTAACCGAGGACGGACAACAAAAAGTATTTGGCCACGAGATCGACCTAGTTTACCCGCCAGATAGAAAAGAGTTTTATGAATTTCTGGAAGGCGTAGTTACTGAGTCAATAGGTTGGTTGCGCCATGCAGTTCAAGTGGTCGAGTCTGGTATAATTTTTCATACTCAAGAGTCGGTAGAAGAGCTCGGAGCAATCGCAGGAAAAACTAATTTTGACTTAAAAAATGACTCAGAACTCGAGTATACCCCTGAAGAAAAAGAGCCTGTCATTAGGAGTGCAATCGAGAAACTTAGAGAGATAGGAGCGGATGAGCAAGTAATTCGCTATCTGGAGTCAAAAATATAACAACTGGTTCAAACCGCTCGCTTCGCTCACTGGGACGGGCTAAAGCCCGCCCCTTAACCAAACGTTAGGCAATTCACTCCACAAGGAAAATCAATCATGAGTGACTGGTAAGATATGTGCGGCTGGCTGGGCATTTCCAACGACGAGTTTGCTGCCGACAAAGTTATCAACCTTAATTCACGCACCAATACCGAAATTCTCGGCTGGAAACGTCATTTGCAGAAGAATTCTTTTGACACCTTTCAAGATGCAATTGCCTGGACAAAAGAAAACTCTGGCAAAGCAATAAAAATAGCTCCCACGGGGAATGGCTTTGTTGAGACCTAGAAAGGCAGCAAACGCGCAAGCAGACTTATAATTTTAGTTTCACCTGGACAAGATCAAACTTATTGCCAACAAAAACCCTAAAAGCCAAGGAATTACACATGAGCAATGTTTACAATTTCCCATCCAAGAGTATACGCACTGAAATTAGAGAGGGACACATTTCCGAGGCTGCGCGCAATTTAATTCGCGAAGTGCTGGTAGATTTAAAAGAACACAACCCCAACTCTTGGGACAAGAACTTTTGTGAAGACATGTTGGTTCACAGAAGGCAAATCTCTAAAAAGCAAAGCGAACACTTGGAAAGGGTACTTGACGACGCCCTGCTAAAAATTGAATACCCAAACGGGCTTCCTCAAGACTTTTTAGGATTTTGATTTCCTCTAGATCAATAGTTAATTCTCCGAAAATCCCAATACAGCCAATTCAAATAAAAATCAATATCGATGAAATACATAATAAAATCACTTTTAGCTCTTGGGGTCGTTGTTATTTCCTCAATACTTTATCTCTCCTATTCAATACATAGCAATTATTACCAAGGAGTTCGAGCTGCAGAATCTTACAAGCACGCAAAGACCGTGACAGCTTCACTTTCAAAACACTACTCAATAAACCTTAAGCATCCGAATCATATTGCCGAATTGAACCTAGAGAAAACCGAAGAAAACTACATCGGCAAAATCGTATTTGACAACCAGACCGGAGTTGTAAAAATTCAACTAGCAGGCGAGTCCTTAAGTGAGGGCGCTTTAATATTCTCCCCTCAAATCAAAAATAGCAACGACTTATCATATACATGCCACGCGCTGAATGTTCCGCCAGAGCACATTCCAAAAAATTGCGCAATGAGCCAAAACATTACAAGCCCTTCACCGTAGTCGCCCCCGTGACGTCTAGTAGAATTTATTTTCTTGAAAAGAATATCCGCCGCACCACTTTGGATGCAGCAAACAGAAGGGGCGACATCATTAATAGTTAACCATTAATTACTGACACCTATCAAACTATAGTCAGATTCTCCACCCCTACTCTTTAAGAGAAACAATATGAATTTTGAAAAAATAAAAAACATCTCAACCAAGCTAGCAACAGTAATTATGGCAACAGCATCACTTATATTGTTCGCAGTACTTTTAGAGAACACAGGAATCACCACGCTAAAATTAATCTCAGCCAATATGGCAAGCATTGGCGCACCATGCGGAATCGTATACATAATTGCTCACAATTTTATATTCAAAGGCCTAATCAGAAATAAATATCTTCACCTGATATCATTCCCCGCAGCCACATTTTTTTCCGCTTCTATACTATTCATTTATTCATCCACACATCGCACTGAAGGAGTGAGTTTTTTTGCCACAGACATAGCATCTACTCCAATTTACAGTGCAAGCGCAGCAGGCACCGTATCAATTTTCCTAATTTGCTTTTTAGTTTCACTTGCAATAAGAAAAAAATCGAAACCCAGTAATGCCTAACAAGTGTATATGCACGCTGCGCTCACTCGGGACCGGCTAAAGCCGGCCCCTTAACCAAACGTTAGGCGTTTGCCATGATTGACTGGAATTCACTACTGAAAGACGTAATTCCCTCACCATGTTTTGAGAGGCCTTTCGTTTGCGAAGGTTTCCCCTCAGAGTCCTCAGTAATTATTATTGGAGAAAATCCTGCGATACCTCTGTCTGTGGATTGGTGGAGTTACTGGGACGAAAGCACAGGATTCAACTACCAAAAATTCCTAGATGCCTACTTAGAAGAGCGATCTCGGATCGGTAAGGGCATCAGCAACACCAGAAGGCGCCTCAACCGATTCCGAGACAACGGCGTATCGTGCGTGGAAACTAACGCATTTCGGAACGAGAAGTTAGACGGAGCCGGACAAGGGACGCCAAACTACGACGTTTTGAATCTGTTAATTTCGAACATGCCGAAACTTAAAGCGATCATTGCTCACGGAAGGATCGCCCAAGAGTTTATGAAGCAGGCGTCGATTCCAACTGGAATCCTACAACACACGACACGGCATTTTCGGATGGAAAACTACAGTAAAATCGATAGTATTTGCGAAGGACTCGCAAATTACACCTAACATGCGGTATATGGACTCTTCCCACAAGTAGTGAGAAAAGCTTTGCTTTTGCACCTGTCGCCAACGCGGTTGCATTCGTATATCCGGCCTGTGTTGGACGTTGCCGCCCTGGCCACTCTGTAGTTCGCACGACGGGGGCCAAGCGTTCAATCGATCACCAGAATCACTATTGTTATCGGCCTTGCTCCGCTGCAGGACTAATAGCACAAGGAGGCGGAGTGATTAATCTTTAATCACTCCGCCTCCTTTTAACGACCTCCCTTAACGGCGAGCCATAATATCTAGGACGCTGCCTTAACCGCCGATCACCACATCCTGCAAGTGGGTGTAGCTGTCGACGAAGCGCTTGTACTTGTGCTGGCCACTGGTATACGGCTGGTACTTGCCGATTTTTGCCGGGTCGAAACAGGTCGGGACAACCTCGACCACCGCATCGAAATCGAGGTCGATAAAGAACGGCACCGAATAACGATCCACCCCACTGGTATTGATCACCCGGTGCATGGTGGAGATATAGCGGTCGTTGGTGAAGGTCTGTACCAGGTCGCCGATGTTGACGATAAAGGTATCCGCCACCGGCGGCGCGCTGACCCATTCGCCGTTTCTGTTCTGCACCTGCAAGCCGCCGTTGGCATCCTGCGAGAGGATGGTCAGGAAGCCGTAATCGGTGTGGGCGCCGATACCGATTTCCTTCCTGGTGATAGTGCCGAACTGCGGCGGATAGTGCAGCAGGCGCTGAATGGTGATCGGCTTCTTCTGCAGCTTCTCGAAGTAATCGGCCGGCAGGCCCAGACTCAGGGCGATGGCGCTGATCAACTTGCGCGCCAGGCCGAGCATCACGTCATGATAAGCCTCCATGACCTGCTTGAATTCCTGGACTTCCTCCGGCATCAGGTTGGGGCCGAAGAAGGGCGAGACTTGCTCTTCGTGCCGACCATAGTCGAAGCACTCCTTGAAGTCCTTGGTGTTCTGCGGATCGACGTTTTCACCGTACATCGGAATATAGCCACGCAGGGTCTGCCCGGAATTGACGATGTTCAGTTGATTCTTGGCCTCGAAGGGCAGTTCGAAGAACTTTCGCGAGAGTCGGTACACCTCTTCTATCAGGGAAGAAGATACGCCGTGGTTCTTGATATACAGGAAACCGACGTTCTCACAGATATTGCCAATTTCAGCGGCCACCGACTGTGCATCACTGCCGTCCAGCAAAGGCCCGATATCGACAACGGGGATCTCGCTGAAGGAGGTTGATTTGCTGGAAAGGCATTCTTCAATTACTTGCGTCATGTACTGCACCTGAAGGTCGGCGGAATGAGTTCAGGGATAATCTGAAAAGCCCGACCTGTGAAGAATACACACCAGCAACCTTGCGGCCACAGGTGGAATAACTTCAGGAAACAGGGAATATTTCAGCATCTCCTTGGTCACTAGCTTCCGCTTACCGACAGTGCGGAGATATAACAAAGCCGAAGAAATTTATAATTTTTTGTCGCCGCGCAAACGCGTCGGAGAGAAGCCGTAGGCTTCCCTGAAGCGCTTGGTGAAGTAGCTCTGCGAGGCGAACCCCGTCGCCTGGGCGACAGTGGCTATGGGTAGCCGGGTGTCCTCGATCATGCTCCTGGCATGTTTCAGCCGAAGCTGCAGGTAGTAATTAACCGGGGTGGACTGTTCGTGAAGCCGGAACACCTGTTCCAGCGTGCGCACCGTCGCACCAATCTTGCCGGCCAGTACTTCGATGGACAGTGGCGCTTCGATGTTGTTTTCCATCAACTCGATGGCCGCCCCCAGACAGGGCGATTTCATTCTCAGCTCCAGATAGCGGCGAGTATTCTGTATTTCATCGCGCGTTCTGACTCTGTCCTGGCAGAACTGATGGGAAACCTGCAAGGCGAATTCGGCGCCATGGTCCTGACCGATGATGTAGAGCAGCATGTCGAGCGCCGTGGTTCCGCCCTGACAGGTGAAGACCCCATCGCCCACGGTATAGATGCTTTCATCCACCGGCACCGTGGGATAGAGCTCCCTGAAGGTCGCCATCTGTTCGGCGAACAGCGTACAGGGCTGGTCGCCGAGAACGCCGGCCCTGGCCAGGATAAAGCTGCCGCTCGACAGGGAGGCGAACCTGCAACCTTTCTTTTTCAGCGCCTTCAGCTTGGCAAGGAGCGCCGCGCCCGCATAGCCAGCGGCCTGCTTGTAGGCACAGATGAACAGCAGGTTGCTGTCTTCGATCTCGCTGCAGTGCCCGGAGACCTTGATCGGCACGCCGTTTGAGGTACAGACCTCGGTCACCGCCGGGTCGAGGTCGCCGCTGTACAGGCGGTAGTCGTAAGCCGTCGAGCCCCAGAGAAAATTGGAGACACTCAGGGCTTCGACGGCCAGGGAAAAGGAGGTCAAGGCGAACCCGGGCAGCAGCACGAAGGCCACACGCCGCGTCTCACATCGCTCAGGCTGTATCGGCATCGCGGTCACCTTCTCCGATCAAGAAAACGCTAGACCCAGGGGCTGGCGCCTGCTTACGCAGGCGAGGCACCGCGATGCGAGCCCTAGCAGGCCGTTGAAAAACGTAGGCGAGGCAGCCAGTGCAAGGCAAAAACAGGCGAGGACCGGTCGGAGTCGCGCTCGACTTTACGAGCTGTAAATGAGCATTCCGAGCCTGTTTTTAACGCCGCAATGGCAACGCAGGTAGTTTTTCAACAGCCTGCTAGAGAAGCTCGTCCGGGTCCTCGGGTACTGGCACCGGCACCAAGGCCGGCTCCGGCAAGGTGCCGCCCTGGCGCGACAGGATGACGGCCGCCGCCACCACCATCAGGCCGCCGCCGAGCATGCCGGCGCTGATCTGCTCGCCGATCAGCAGCACGGCGATGGTCACCGCCACCACCGGCTCCAGGGTCGACAGGGTGGAGGCCGCGGACGAGCCGATCAGCGGCGAGCCGGCGAGGAACAAGGCCACCGGCAGTATGGTGGCGAACAGGGCCAGGCCCAGCATCGACCACCAGGCCGGCGCCCCGGACGGCGTGACCGCCCCCCAGAACAGCGCGGCCACGGCGAAGGTCAGGGCGCAGCCCAGCAGCACCATGGCCGCCGAGGCCAGCGGCTGCTCGTGGCGAATGCTGTGGGTGCCGTAGACGATCGCCGCGCCATAACTCAGGGCCGAGAACAGCGCCCAGAGCACCCCGGTGAGGTTGCCGCGCAAACTCAGGCCGGTGGCCAGCAGCACCCCGCCCAGGGCCAGCACCAGGCTGAGCAGCTTGAGTGCACTGGTGCGCTCGCCCAGGTAGGCGATGGAGATCGCGGTGACGAAGGCCGGGAAGGAGAACATCAGGATCACCGCCAGGCTCACCGAGGTGCTGCGGCTGGCGGTGTAGTAGCCCAGCGCCGCGCAACCATAGCCGATGCCCACCAGCAGGTTCTGCCCCGCCAGGCGCCCGCGCGGCAGGCGTATGCCGCGCAGACGCAGAAACAGCAGCAGGATCGAGGCGGCGATGGCGAAACGCACCAGCAGCAGGCCGACCGGGTCGGCGCCACCGGCATAGGCGTACTGGGCGAACAGCGGCTGCAGGCCGTAGCAGAAGGCCGACAGCAACACCAGCATGAAGCCGCGGGCGTAGCCGTCGTTCAGGACAAGGGGGGGCGCACTGTGCATGGTTGCAAGACCTGATGAGCGAGAGTCGGCCAAGAATAGGCCCCGCGTAACCTTGAGGGTTATGCGGGGCCGCCGGTTACGAGCTTGGCGCCGTCACTCGGCCAACTTGCGCGCCATGGTCGCGCAGTACCAGTCGTCAAACTGGCACACCCCGTTCTCGGCGATGGCCGAATAGGGGCCCGGCTCGTAGGCCGGCGAGTTGACCCCGGCCTGGGTGCCTTCGACCAGGCGGCGGTCCTGGTCGTTGGTGGCCAGCCAGACCCGAGTCAGGGTCTCCAGGTCATAGTCGATGCCTTCCTGGGCATCCTTGGGCACCAGCCACTTGGTGGTCACCAGGGTCTCGTTCGGCCCCTGGGGCAGCACGCGGAAGCTCAGGGCGTGGTCGCCGAGGAAGTGGTTCCAGGTCGACGGATAGTTGAAATACAGCAGCGCGCCGATGTTCTCCTCGCCGCTGTTGTCCAGGCGCCGGGCCACCGCCGGACGACCGTTCATGGTGTAGCTGACCGCGCCGGCCGCCAGCGGAATGCGGGTCATGCGGAACTGTCCGGCCTCGTCCATCACCAGGCGGCTGGGCAGGCCGGCGGCCTCGCAGCGATCCCAGTGGGCGACCAGCTCCGGATCATCGTCGCCGCCGACGCCGGCCACCGAGAGGTTCTCGACGAAGGAATTGAGCAGCTCGGGGTGGGTGCCGTCGCAGTGGTAGCACTCGCGGTTGTTCTCGAACACCAGCTTCCAGTTGCCCTTCTCCACCAGGTTGGACTCGAAGGCCACCTTGCAGTCGTCGAGGTTGTGCGGGGTGATGAAGGGCGACAGCGCGGCGCGGAACTTCTCGAAATCCGGCGCCTGCTCGGCCACGCAGACATAGATATAGCTGTTGACCACCTGGCAGTGGGCCGGCTTGAGGCCATGGGCGCTCTTGTCGAAGTCCTCGCCCATGTTGCCGGCGTAGATCAGCTGGCCGTCCAGCTCGAAGGTCCACTTGTGGTAGGGGCACACCAGCTTGGCGACCTTGCCGCTGTGCTCGCTGCAGACCTTGGAGCCGCGATGGCGGCAGGCGTTGTGCAGGGCACGCACCTGACCGTCAGCACCGCGCACCACCACCACCGGGTAGTCGCCGATCTGCAGGGTCAGGTACTGGCCGGGCTTCTCCAGCTCGAAGGTGTGGCCGGCGAAGATCCATTCCTTGTGCCAGAGCTGCTCGAGATCCTGGCGATACACCTCGGCATCGCTGTAGAGCGCCGTCGGCAGCGCATGGCGCGGTTTGCGTTGCTGGATGAGGTCTGCCACCGCTGCTTTGTTGTTCACTGTCATATGCACCTCAACACTTATCCCGATTGAATTTGTTTAAAGCCACTTTTTAGGAGGCCCGCAGAGGCAAACCCCGTGTGAGCGGGGCTATTGCTGGGTAGCTCTTTCGGCTACTCTCCAAACCAAGCATCAGACCCTTCAAATGCTATGGCCGATAAGTGGAAGTCTATTGCGCGGCTATAGTCGACAGAACCGACTTTTTATTCAGGATATTGAATACCTGTTGTTATGGTCATACACACCGAACCCGATCAGACGCTGATCAAGATGCCCTCGCTGCGCGCGGTCAAATCCTTCGTCGCGGCGGCCAAATACCAGAACTTCACCCGCGCCGCCGAGGCCCTGTGCGTGACCCAGGCGGCGATCAGCCGGCAGATTCGCGAACTGGAAGGCTACCTCGGCGCCGAGCTGTTCAAGCGCGCCGGCCGCGCCGTGGAACTGACCACCGCCGGCTCGATCTTCTACGACGCGGTGCAGCTGTCGTTCGTCAACATCGCCCAGGCCGCCGAACGCATCCGCAGCCACAACGCCGGCAAGCGGGTGCTGACCCTGTGCTGCTCGCCGGCCTTCTCCGGGCTGTGGCTGGCCCATCGGCTGCCGAGCTTCTTCAGCGCCAACCCGGACATCGACCTCAACCTGATCACCACCCAGAACTTCCTGTCGATGGAGCCGGGCGTGCGCCCGGACATCTTCATCACCAAGATGACCAAGGTGCGCGAGGGCTACCGCAGCACGCCGCTGTTCCACGACGTCATCTACCCGGTCTGCACACCGCGCTACCTCGAGCAGCACCCGGAACTGCGCAGCCTCGAGGGCCTGCGCGACAGCGTGCTACTCAACCTCAGCCCCTATGGCCGGTCGCAGGTCGCCGAGCACGTCGACTGGGGGGTCTGGCTGGCCTTCCACAACGTGGATATCGAAGCCCGCGCCCATGACAGCCCGCACTTCTTCAATGCCAACGACTACAACATGCTGATCCAGATGGTGCTCAGCCATCAGGGCGTGGCCCTGGGCTGGCAGCACCTGGTCGGTCATCTGCTCGAGCAGGGCCTGCTGGTGCGGCCGGTGGCCGAGGAGGTGGTGCACAAGGAAAGCCAGCACTACCTGACCTTCAACGAGGACAAGGAAGACGACGAGGCCAGCTGCCGCCTGCGCGACTGGCTGCTGCAACAGTTTCAATAACCTGAGGTTATTGTTTGCCGACACTTGTAGTTATGCATTATTGAACTACCGCTAATTGCAATTCGCACACTTCTAAGTTCGCTTCCCCATAAACCTGCCGTCGGCAGGTTTTTTTATGCCTGTGATCCCTCTGAGGCCCTAATCCATAACCATGGATTATTAATTAACGGCCCTAAATGTTTCTTGTTGCCCGGTGAAAAACGCCCGTAACCTTTTTCCTGAAATCGACCACACATTCAACCTCTTACACGCAGGTGATCGCATGAATTTCGATGGTATCTGGACTCCCGTGGTAACGCCCTTCAGCGCCAAAGGCTCGATCGACTTCGAGGCGTTGGCCAAGGTCGTCGACACCCTCATCGGCCAGGGCGTGAACGGCCTGATCATCGGCGGCACCACCGGCGAGTACTACGCCCTGAGCAACGCCGAGCGCAAGCAGCTGTTCGACGCCATCGCCGAGCAGGCCAAGGGCCGCATCACCCTGATGGCCGGCATCAATGCCACCAGCACCGAGGAAAGCCTGGACCTGGGCCAATACGCCAAGGCCGCCGGCTTCGACTGCATCCTGCTGGCCGCCCCCTACTACTGCCAGCCGACCCAGGACGAACTGCTCGCCCATGCCCTGTGCGTGGACGACGCCCTGGACATGCCGATCATGCTCTACAACTTCCCGGCGCGAACCGGCACGCCGATGAGCTTCGAGTTCATCGATGCGCTCAAGGGCCGGCCGAACTTCCAGGCGATCAAGGAAAGCACCGGCTCGATCGAGCGCATGCACGCCCTGACCCAGGAATACGCAGACCAGCTGCAGACCAGCTGCGGCATGGACGACCAGGTGCTGGAGTTCTTCACCTGGGGCGCGCGCAGCTGGGTCTGCGGGGCCTCCAACTTCCTCGCCCCCGAGCACGTGGCCCTGTACCAGGCCTGCGTGGTCGAGCAGGACATGATCAAGGGTCGCCAGCTGGCCCAGCGCCTGCTGCCGATGCTCAACCTGCTCGAGCAGGGCGGCAAGTTCTGCCAGTACATCAAGGCCGGCTGCGAACTGGCCGGCATGCCGGTGGGCTTGACCCGTCGTCCGCTGCTGCCGCTGAACGAGGCCGAGATGGCCGCCTTCAAGCAGACCTATGAACAACTGGTCGCCCATCGTTCTTAAGCCACCAGGCCCGGAGGCAGTGCCCATGCAGCTGCAATGCAACTTCCTGCCCCAGGACGATGGTCGCTGCGGCTGGTACGAAATCCTGCCGCCGGCGCCGCCGAGCACGCCGCTGCGCGGCACCGTGCAGGCCGACTGGGTGGTGCTCGGCGCCGGCCTCGCCGGCCTGGCGGCCGCCCGCCGCCTGGCCGAACTGCAGCCGGACGCCTCGGTGGTGCTGATCGACGCCAAGCGCGTCGGCTTCGGCGCCGCCGGACGCAACTCCGGGTTCATGGTCGACCTGCCCCACGACCTGACCTCGCACAGCTACACCAGCAGCCACGAGGCCGATCACAAAATCATCCGCCTCAGCCGCGGCGCGATCGACTACACCCGCGAGATCGTCCAGCGCCACGCTATCGACTGCGACTGGCGCGAGCAGGGCAAACTGCACGGCGCGGCCAATGCCCGCGGCGTGCACGCCCTGGAGTCATTCGCCAAGGGCCTGTCGGCGCTGGGCGAGCCCTATCGCCTGCTCGATGCCGGGCAGATGAAGGCAGTCACCGGCAGCGACTTCTACCAGGCCGGCTTGCATGCACCGGGCTGCGTGCTGGTGCAACCGGCCGCGCTGACCCGCGGGCTGGGCCAGACCCTGCCGGAGAACGTGCGGCTGTTCGAGGACAGCCCGGTGCTGAGTATCGAAACCGGCAAGCCGCATACCCTGACCACCGCCCAGGGCTGTGTGAAGACGCCGCGCCTGGTGCTGGCCAACAACGCCTATGCCGCCAACTTCGGCCAGCTCGGCCTCAAGGGTCGCCTGCTGCCGATCTACACCTACGCCAGCATGACCCGTCAGCTGACCAAGGAAGAACTGGCGCGCCTGGGCGGCGAGGAAAGCTGGGGGCTTATCCCGGCCGATCCGCTGGGCAGCACAGTGCGCCGCCTGGCCAACGGGCGCATCTGCGTGCGCAACTCCTTCACCTACAACCCCCAGGTCCAGGCCAGCGCCAGCACCCTGGAGCGGGTCAAGCGGGCGCACCGGCGCTCGTACGAGAACCGCTTCCCGATGCTTCCGGGCGTCGAGTTCGAATACACCTGGGGCGGTGCCCTGTGCATCTCGCGCAACTCCGGCTCGGTGTTCGGCCAGATCGCCCCCGGGGTCTTCAGCGCGGTGTGCTGCAACGGCCTGGGCCTGACCCGCGGCACCATCTCCGGCAAGTTGATCGCCGAATATGCCTTGGGGATGGAAAGCGACCTGCTGAGCATCATGCTCGAACAACCGAAACCCTGTAGCAATCCGCCAGAACCCTTCCTCGGCCTGGGTGTGCGTTCCACCCTGGCCTGGAAAGAGTGGACCGCCGGCGTAGAGCTCTGAGACTGCCTCAACCTTCAGGAGAAAAACCATGACCGATACCCTCACCCGCAGCGCCATCGATCAGCAGGTCGAGCGCCTCGAATACCGCACTCAGGCCTTCATCAACGGCCGCTTCGTCGCCGCCCGCTCCGGTGCCACCTTCAGCACCCTCAACCCGGCCACCGGCCAGGTCCTGGCCGAAGTCGCCGCCTGCGATGCCGAGGATGTCGACGCCGCCGTGCAGGCCGCCCGCGCCGCCTTCGACGCCGGCGTCTGGTCGCGCCTGGCCCCGGCCGAGCGCAAGGCCACCCTGCTGCGCTTCGCCGACCTGATCGACGCCAACCGTCTGGAGCTGGCGGTGCTCGAATCGCTGGAAGCCGGCAAGCCGGTGGGCGAGTGCTTCGGCATCGACATCCCCGACACCGCCAACACCATCCGCTGGCACGCCGAGGCCGGCGACAAGCTTTACGACGCCATCTCGCCGTCCAGCCCGGGCAACGTCGGCATGATCCGTCGCGAGCCGATCGGCGTGGTCGGCGCCGTGCTGCCGTGGAACTTCCCCTGCATGATGGCCGGCTGGAAGCTCGGCCCGGCCCTGATCACCGGCAACAGCGTGGTGCTCAAGCCCGCCGAGCTGACCTCCCTGGCCACCCTGCGCCTGGCCGAGCTGGCCTACCAGGCCGGCATTCCGGCCGGCGTGCTCAACGTGGTGCCGGGCCTGGGTCACACCGCCGGCAAGGCCATCGGCCTGCACCCGGACATCGACCTGGCGGCCTTCACCGGCTCCACCGAGGTCGGTCGGCTGTTCCTCGAGTACTCGGCCAAGAGCAACCTCAAGCGCGTGGTGCTCGAATGCGGCGGCAAGAACCCGCAGGTGGTCATGGGCGATGCCGGCGACCTCGCCGCGGTGGCCAGCAACGTGCTCGCCGCGGCCTTCTGGAACATGGGCGAAAACTGCTCGGCCGGCTCGCGCCTGATCGTCCATCGCTCGATCAAGGACGCCCTGCTCGCGGAGCTGCAGAGCCAGCTGGCCGACTGGGTCACCGGCGACCCGCTGGACCCGGCCGTGCGCCTCGGCGCGCTGATCGAGCAGGCGCACATGGAGAAGGTCCTCGGCCATATCGAGCAGGCCAAGGCCGAGGGCAGCAAGCTGGTCACCGGCGGCGTGCGCCTGCACGAGCAGAGCGGTGGCTACTTCGTCGCCCCGACCATCTTCGAAGTCGACTCCAATGCCGCCTCGGTGGCCCAGGAGGAGATCTTCGGCCCGGTGCTGGCGGTGATCGCCTTCGACACCGAGGAAGAGGCCATCGCCATCGCCAACGACACCTGCTACGGCCTGGCCGCCTCGCTGTGGACCGCCAACATCAACACCGCCCACCGCGTGGCCGCTGCCATCCGCGCCGGCACCGTGTCGGTCAACTGCTTCTCCGAGGGTGACATCTGCACCCCGTTCGGCGGCTACAAGCAGTCCGGCTTCGGCGGTCGCGACAAGTCGATCTACGCCCACGACCAGTACTGCGAGCTGAAGACCACCTGGATCCAGCTGTCCTGAACCCGACCCGGCCCGGCAGCCCGACTGCCGGGCCGCATCCTTGCTACCGAGAACGCCCATGAGCAGCCTCACCAGCAGCGAATACCTCAATCCGGTCAACACCCAGACCTGGGCCAACGGCCGCCACCTGGTGCGCTGCCTCAAGGTCATCCGCGAGACCGCGGATGTCCTCACCTACTGTTTCAGCATGCAGGAGCCGGTGCTGTTCTTCTTCAAGCCGGGGCAGTTCGTCACCCTGGAGCTGGAGATCGACGGCGAGCAGGTGATGCGCTCCTACACCATCTCCAGTGCGCCTTCGATTCCCTACAGCTTCTCCATCACGGTCAAGCGGGTACCGGGCGGGCTGGTCTCGGGCTGGCTGCACGACAACCTGCGCGAAGGCGATGTGATCGCCGTGCACGGTCCGGTCGGTCAGTTCAACTGCATCGACTTTCCCGCCGAGAAGGTCCTGCTGCTCTCCGGCGGCGTCGGCATCACCCCGGTGATGTCCATGGCCCGCTGGTTCTTCAACACCAACACCGAGGTCGACATGGTGTTCGCCCACAGCGCGCGCACCCCGGCCGACATCATCTACCGTGCGGAGCTGGACTACATGTCCACGCGCATCGACAACTTCAAGCTGCACCTGATCTGCGAGCGCAGCGAAACCGGGCAGATCTGGGGCGGTTACCGCGGCTTCCTCAGCCACGAGATGCTCAAGCTGATCGCCCCGGACTTCCTCGAGCGCGAGGTGTTCTGCTGCGGCCCGGCGCCCTACATGCGCGCCGTGCGGCGCATCCTCGCCGACGCCGGCTACGACATGGCGCGCTACCACGAGGAGTCCTTCGGCGAGACCCCGGCCGAGGACATCGCCAGCGCCGAGGAGCAGGCCGCCGTGGCCCTGGCCCAGGCCGACGAACCCCAGGTCAGCCACTGGGTGACCTTCAGCGAGTCCGGCAAGTCGGTCCAGGTCGATCTCGGCTCGACCCTCTACGAGGCGGCCGCCAGTGCCGGCCTGACCATTCCCAAGGCCTGCGGCATGGGCATCTGCGGCACCTGCAAGGTGCGCGTGCTGGAAGGCGCGGCGCAGATGGCGCACAACGGCGGCATCAGCGAGGAAGAGATCGCCGAGGGCTACGTGCTGAGCTGCTGCTCGCGGGTAACCGGGGCGGTGACCATCGAGTACTAGCAGGTCCCGCGCCGGCATCAGGGCACACTGGCACCGCGCGTGCAGCGCCTGCGGGCGGGCGATCCCAATAACAACAATGGAGTGATCCGCATGATGCACCTCGCCACCCGCCTGTTCGCCGACCTCGCCGTGGGCAAGAAACTGTTCTGCGGCTTCGGCCTGGTGTTGCTGCTGACCGTTGCGGTGTCCGCCAGCGGTTTCCTCGCGGTCCAGGCCGTGCTGCAGGGCCATCGGCAGGTCGGCCAACTGGCGGCGGTGAACAGCGAGATCCTCCGGGCGCGCCGGCTGGAGCGCAGTTTCGCCATCGAACAGAACGCCGAGAGTGCCGCGCAGGTGCGCGCCAGCCTGCTGCGCGTGCAGGAGCTGCTGAGCCGCCTGGCCTCGGGCGCGGCGAACTCGGAACGCGAGCGGCTGCAGAGCATGCAACAGGCGGTGGCCGATTACCTGACCCAGTTCGACAGCTATGTCGAGCTGCAGGACCAGGCGCGTGCGGCGCGCCAGGACATGGGCAAGGCCGCCGGCGAAGCCGCTGACCAGTTCGAGGTGGTCGAGCTGGACATGTACGACGCGGTGCGCGAGATGCTTCGCCAGAGCGACCGCGGCGGCGGCAGCGATCCCCTGGCCCTGGCGGAGACGGCATCCGGCCTGAGCAAGCGCATGCTCGACCTGCGCGGCCAGGAGAGCCTGTTCATCATCGACGCTTCGGCCGCCGCGCTGAAGCAGTGGTCCGCCGTCGGCGAGGACCTGCAGAACGTCGCCGGCAGCATGCTGAGCTGGCTGAACGATGGGCAGAAGGCCTCGATCGATAAGGCGCTGCAGGCCTTGAGCCGCTACCAGAATTCCTTCGCTCACTACCGACAGATCCGCGAGCAGAGCCAGCGCACAGAGGCGGTGATGATCGAGCGGGCGCACTCGGTGCTGGGCCTGGCCGAGGCGGCGCAGGAGCACGAAGAGCAGCGCATGCTGGAGGCCAGCGAGCGAGCGCTGATAATGCTCGGCGGCATGGGCGCCGCCGCCGTGGTGCTGGGTCTGCTCGCTTCCCTGCTGATCACCCGCTCGGTCGTCCGCCCGCTGCGCCAGAGCGTGGCCTTCGCCCAGCGCATCGCCGGCGGCGACCTGAGCCAGGACCTGCCGCTACAGCGCCGCGACGAACTGGGTCAGCTGATGGCGGCGATGCAGGACATGACCGGCAGTCTGCGCACCCTGGTCGGACGCATCGGTGGCGGCGTCGGCCAGATCGCCGCGGCGGCCGAGCAATTGTCGGCGGTCACCGCCCAGACCAGTGCCGGGGTGCACGCGCAGAAGCTGGAAACCGAGCAGGCCGCCACCGCCATGCACCAGATGGCTGCCACCGTGCAGGAGGTGGCGCAGAATGCCGAACAGGCTTCGCAGGCCGCGTGCGAGGCCGATCGCGAGGCGCAGCAGGGCAACCTGGTGGTGCAGCAGGCGGTCAGCCAGATCGGCGAGCTGGCCGGCGAAGTCGAGCAGTCGGCCCAGGCGATCCAGGCCCTCAACGGCGAGAGCGAGCGCATCGGCAGCGTGCTCGAGGTGATCCGCAGCGTCGCCGAACAGACCAACCTGCTGGCGCTCAACGCCGCCATCGAGGCGGCGCGGGCCGGTGACCAGGGCCGCGGCTTCGCCGTGGTGGCCGACGAGGTGCGCGCCCTGGCGCGGCGCACCCATGACTCCACCGAGGAAATCGAAGGGCTGATCGCCGGCCTGCAGCGCATGGCCAGGGGGGCGGTGGAACAGATGGACAGCAGCCGCAGC
Source organism: Pseudomonas zhanjiangensis (assembly GCF_041027545.1). Lineage (NCBI taxonomy): Bacteria > Pseudomonadati > Pseudomonadota > Gammaproteobacteria > Pseudomonadales > Pseudomonadaceae > Pseudomonas > Pseudomonas zhanjiangensis. Next base: position 135,241 of record NZ_JBFTEG010000013.1, read on the forward strand.
CTGACCCAGCGCACCGTCGGCCTGGCCGCCCAGGCCGGTGAAGCCCTGGCGCGCATCACCCTGGCGGTGAGCACCATCGAGCAGATGAACCAGCAGATCGCCGCCGCCGCCGAGGAGCAGAGCGCGGTGGCGGAAAACATCAGCGAGAGCGTGACCCGGGTGCGCGATATCGGCGAGCAGAGCGCCGATTCCAGTCGGCAGACCGCCGCCTCCAGCGCCGAACTGGCGCGCCTGGGCGGCGAACTGCAGGACCTGGTGGCGCAGTTCCGTACCTAGCTGTGTAAACCCAGTACGTTGTTCAGTGGAAGTGGCGCGCGGCTAATGGGCGGGCTGTAACCGAGGCTGGCATGTGGGCGGTGCCAGTTGTAGTGGTGCAGCCATGGCAGCAGGAGGGCTGCGCGCTG